>CAMCGI010000077.1 GCA_945874205.1 Francisella tularensis subsp. holarctica | reverse complement strand
TTCTTCGACCATCAGCTTCGCATATTCGAGCTTTTGATCTGGCGTGAACACTATTTTGGGTTTTTTTTGTTTTTGGCTGGTCATTCTTTTCTCCGATATGGCAAATTATAAGCTATCTTTCCTTCCGAGATTATTAGACCATTACAGATTGAAAAGAGTTACTTACCTGGATGGTCGAAGGAAAGACGTCAAAATGATATCGGCGCTTTCATAAGATGGGATTTATACGCAAAAAAATACCGTATTAATGAATCTGATTTGGCGCGTTTTATTAGGCTTGGAGCAGTAAAGTCTAAACTAATCAATGAGGAAGATCTAGATGGTGTCGTATATGTCGAAGATAAAGATATTAAAAGCAACAATTTTTACTTTTGGGTAGCAGCAGTTTTCGTGCTAGTTTTAATGCTTATAGGGAATTGATAAAAGGGTGCGACCCCAATAGCTATAAAAAGTGCCGTCAATTGGTAAGAGAATGGGCAGAGCTGCACCAAGCAGAACTGATTGAAATGTGGCAAACACAAAACTTTCACAAGATTGATCCATTGGAGTAAGCCATCATGAAACTACAGGCTTTCGAGCATAAACATGATTATGTTTTTGATCTACACTTTAGCAACCAGCACTGCTCAGAAGTAGATCTCGCGCCTTTGGTGCAAACCTATATCGAACCTTCCGCTATTGATACAGCAGCGATTGACCCAGAATGGGGGTGTTTAGTATTCAAGGCGGGCATGGTCGATATTGAGCCTAAAACCTTGTATCGTTTTGCGACTACGCATTCTCAAGCGAGTTGATAGACACTATCCCCCGAAACGCTTTACGATAGCTCTGAGGCACTAACAGCATGAAAGTTTTGATGATTGCAGGTCCATGGTGCGGGCAAAACAACCTTTGCGAGGAGTTTTTTGCCCCAAGAAGCGCATGTGTTACGTTTTATTAATGCCGATTTGATTGCCGCTGGTCTGTCGCCTTTTGCTCCAGATCGTATGGCGGTTAAAGCTGGACGACTGATGTTAGAAGAAGTGAAGGAAGCAGTCGAACAGCGTGAAAGCTTTGCTATTGAAACAACCTTGTCAGGTTCGGCTTATCTCAAACATATTCGAGCGTGGCAAAGTCTTGGCTATGAAGTTAGCTTGTTTTTCTTACAACTATCGTCGGTTGAGTTGGCTATCGAACGTGTTGCACAAAGGGTGAAACAAGGTGGACACCATATTCCAGAGCCCGTGATTCGTCGTCGTTATCAAGCTGGCTTGGATAACTTTGCGAAATATGCTGAACAAGTCCATAATTGGTCGTTATTCGATAATGATGATAATATCCCGATTAAACTCGCTAGTGGAGGTTGTAATGCTAGTCTTACCAAGTAATCAATATAATTCAGAATCCAAAGAAACAGAACTACAAAAAGCGGCACTGTTTGCCATGCAACGAGCCGCTGAGGAAGCCAGAAACATTGCCATTCAAACTAATACCGCGATTGTTGTTAAGGTTGATGGCAAAATTCAACACATCTCTGCCGCTGAGTTAAAGCAACAACAGATAGGTTAGAAATAAAAAGGGGTGCGATCTTAACTCAATAGCCCGTTTGAATTGGCAACATCGACATCTCACTCGAAACGCTTTACGATAGGTTGGTTATTGGGCGCGTACTCCATTCTTTTCAGCATACCTCGGCACGATGATGTGTGTTTTAGAGTAAAATTTGCAATCATAAACTTGAGTGCTAGATTGCTATCAATTAACCTAGAAAGGTGGTGTGAAAATGGCCAGTTTGAGTATCAGAAATATCGATGATGCTGTTTATGTGTCACTTAAGAAAATGGCGCAGCAGCAGGGGTTATCATTAGAGCAAAAAGTAAGAGAGTTACTGAATAAAGCTGTTAAACAGCCTAATATCCAGCTGGGAACTTTGGCCGTGAGTTGTTTTTCTGAGCAAGGCTTAGATAACCTGCCGTTGCCTGAGCGTTCACCTTATCAGTAGATTTGGAGCCTGTAAATTAAACGGTGTCAACACGCTTTAGCCTCAAGCAAACAACTCAGAATGTGTACCTGCTCGAGTAAAAACAATCATTGAAAACTTGCTGTTTTCTATAAGCTTATAAATCAGTAAGAAGTCACCACCAATGTGGCATTCACGATAACCTTGCCAATTGCCAGTGAGACTATGGTCTAACCATTCATGGGGTAAGGGCGCATCGTTTGCCGTTAATAACATCATCGCTTCTTTGAGCTTATTCATGTCATAGCGACCCGAGTGTAATAAGTGCTCCCAATCTTTCAGAAATGTCTTTGTATAATCGGTAGCGCGAGGGAGAAGTGTCCGTTTGTTAGCGGATGTTTTTTTCAATGTCATTAATGAGTCCATCCACCGTCGAGAAACGAGCCATGCGAGAAACAGCAATATCATCCGCCTCTTTCATTGCTGTTAATGTATCACTGTTCGGTGCACGCAAATCAAAAGGGATTTGCTTGTCTGCTACTACGCGCGTTAAAAAGACGCGTACCGCATCAGAAAGGGTTAATCCCATAGCTTGTAGTGTTTCTGACGCTTGTTGTTTTATCGTTTCGTCAATACGAATGTGAACCATCGTTGAGCTCATGATCATCTCCCATAACTGTGAGATACATTGTATATCTGTTTATGTCAATAAGACAAATAAAACCGTTCATAACACGCATGCTATAATAGCCCCATCTGTGTTTTCGAGAAGCTTATGAGCGACCTTTCTTCATCTCCCCGTTTTGTCCATCTTGCTGTCCATTCTGAGTTTTCGCTGGTTGACTCTACACTGACTATTAAACAGCTAGCCAAGTTAGCTGCTGCTGATACACAAGTGGCAATGGCGTTGACCGATTTTAATAATATGTTCGCACTGGTACAGTTTTATAAGGCGGCATTGGGGGCAGGCATTAAACCGATTGTCGGTGCTGATGTTGCTGTACGTGGTGCGGATGGCATTATTCAGCGTGTATCATTTTTATGTCAGCATTATGATGGTTATCAGAATTTATCTTACTTGATGAGTCGAGCCTACACCGAGGGGCAGGCTAGTGGTGAACCTGTGATCGATTGGTCATGGTTGTCTGAACGCTCAGAAGGGTTGTTTGCATTGTTGGGACTAGGTTCAACGCTAGCTAAGCAAGCGCTATCAGGTCAGAGTGATGCAGCACAAGCTAATCTGCAGCAATGGCAGAAATTGATGCCGCAAGCAATATTTTTAACAATAAGCCGTACAGGCCGGGCGTTAGAAGAGGCATGGATTGCACAAGCAGTTGCTTTGTCAGTGGCAGTTAATGTGCCTTTGTTGGCAGTGAATGATGTGCGTTTTGCCACGGCAGATGATTTTGAAGCGCATGAAGTGCGTGTTTGTATTCGTGATGGTTTTGTTTTAGAAGATAGTCGTCGTCCTAAAATTTACAGTGAACAGCAGTATTTGCGCTCGCAATCGCAAATGTGTACTTTGTTTGCGGATATGCCGCAAGCCTGCGCCAATACGGTTGCTGTTGCACAAGCATGTAATTTGTCATTAACATTAGGTGAGAACTTTTTACCTGACTTCCCTGTGCCAGAAGGGATGACCATTGCCACCTTCTTTGCCTATACTTCTCGTGAGGGTTTAAAAGCGCGTTTGGCGGTAATTTTAGACCCTAATGCTACTGACTTTGAAACAAAGGCAACACTGTATCGTGAGCGGCTAGAAATCGAGCTCAATACCATTTTACAAATGGGATTTCCAGGTTACTTTTTGATTGTGGCGGATTTTATTCAATGGGCGAAAGATAATGGTATTCCTGTTGGACCTGGACGAGGTTCTGGGGCTGGTTCGCTGGTTGCTTACGCGCTTAAAATTACTGATTTAGACCCGCTGCCTTACGATTTACTGTTCGAACGCTTCCTGAATCCTGAACGTGTTTCGATGCCCGACTTTGACGTTGATTTTTGTATGGAGCGACGTGATGAGGTAATTGATTATGTCGCACGCAAGTATGGGCGTGACCATGTCTCACAAATTATTACTTATGGCACTATGGCAGCAAAAGGCGTTATTCGTGATGTGGGGCGTGTGTTGGGTTTTGCTTACGGTTTTGTCGATAAAATTGCCAAGCTAATTCCCAATGAGTTGGGAATTACGCTTAGTGATGCGATTGAAAAAGAGCCAGAGTTAAAAGACAAGTTTGAAAATGATGAAGAAGTTAGTTATTTCTTAAAATTAGCATTAAAACTGGAGGGGCTGGCGCGCAATGCAGGTCGTCATGCGGGGGGGGTTGTTATTGGTCCTCGTCCGTTGTGGACGTTTGCGCCTATGTATTGTGAAGCTGATGGTAGTAACCTCGTTACGCAGTTTGACAAAAGTGATGTTGAGTCAGTAGGGTTGGTTAAATTTGACTTTTTGGGTTTGCGAACACTCACTATTATTGACTGGGCTGTGAAAGGGATTAACTCACAGCGACTGCCTGCCATTATGCACCAGACAGGCGAGGCACGTGCGGATGGTCCTATCGTTGACATCAGTCGTATTCCTTTAATTGATGAAAAAACCTATAAAATGATTAAGACTGGTAATACTTCAGGTGTATTTCAGTTAGAGTCAACAGGAATGCAAGATTTGATTCGTCGCTTGCAGCCCGATTGTTTTGAAGATATTGTTGCTCTAGTGGCTTTGTTCCGTCCAGGTCCGCTTGGTTCTGGTATGGTCGATGATTTTATCAATCGTAAGCATGGTCGGCAGAAGGTTGAGTATTTGCATCCGATGCTAGAGCCGATTCTTAAGCCCACTTATGGCACAATTTTGTATCAAGAACAAGTAATGCAAACCGCACAGCTTATGGCGAGCTATAGTCTGGGTGCTGCGGATTTATTACGTCGTGCAATGGGTAAAAAAGATGCTGCCGAAATGTCGCGTCAACGCGAAACTTTTCGGCAAGGCGCGGACAAAAATGGCATCGATCCTGAAATTGCAGGGCGTGTTTTTGACATTATGGAAGAGTTTGCCAATTATGGCTTTAATAAGTCGCATTCGGCAGCCTACGCCTTGGTTTCTTATCAGACCGCTTGGCTAAAGACACACTATCCTGCTTACCTCATGGCAGCAGTACTCACTGCCGATATGGATAATACCGAAAAAGTCGTTCATATGCTCAAAGAGTGTCGTTCGATGGGATTGACTATTCTATCGCCTTCAATCAACGATAGTGCTACCACGTTTGCGGTACAAACGTTAAATAGCATTCGTTTTGGGCTGGGTGCAATTAAAGGCGCAGGTGTGGAAGCCTTATCGGGTGTGATGAATGAACGTAAGAAGAATGGTGCTTTTAAAGATTTGTTTGATTTTTGTCATCGTACTTATAAGCAAATGAATCGTCGCGTTATTGAAGCTTTGATTGATTCAGGGGCAATGGATGACTTGGGGGCGCATCGTGCAGCCTTGCATGCTAATTTAACGAAAGCTTTGGATCATGCGCAGCAAGAAAACGAGCGTGCTGCGAGTGGTCAAAATGACTTATTTGGTGGTGGTGACGATAGTGTTAATTTAGCTTCTTCTTTATGCACATATGATGAAGTTGATGCGTGGGAGCTTGATGTATTGTTGCGCAAAGAAAAAGCAGTATTGGGCTTTTATATTAGCGGTCATCCATTTGATGTCGTACGCGAGCAAGCGCGTAATTTTGCTCATACATTAGACAGTTTACCCAAACCAAAAGCTGCTGAAATGGGTAAGCGTTCTGGTCAGCAAGTGCTGTTGGCGGGGCGTGTTGATAGCATACGCATGAAAATTGGTAAAAAAGGTAACAAGATGGTTTTTGTTGCCATCGAAGATAATGACACAGTATTAGAGGTGTCTGCTTTTGGTGATTTGGGTAATGAGGTATTAACTAAAATTAGTGTTGATATGCTCGTTGTGATTGAAGGTGAATTATCACTTGATGGCTACTCAGGTCAAATACGTTTGCGAGCAAGTAGGATTGTGCCATTTCATGATGCTAAAATAGAGCATGCTAAAGCGATTTTGTTAACCTTTAATGATGGTGAATCGTGGGATATTTCTGCATTGCGTCACTATTTATCGCAATCACGTGATGATAATAATGGTAAGCCCTTACGCTTCTTTTGGCAGCAAGCTGGTTGGCAAGTGCCATTAAATCATGCTCAGTCGATGCGTGTTAAGCCAACAGCGAGTGTGATGTCGGGATTTGTTCAGTTGGGTGTGAAGGCAGAGTTGATTTATTAATTCATTTGTTACAAAAGGAATAAAAATGATTACATTATGGAATGAATTTTTAGTACAGCAAGGTGCGGTATTTAATACAGATAAGCATACGATTGCGCATTTTGGTGCACCTGATATTGAACGTCATGTTATGCGTCATGGTGCTGTGATGACTAGCCTGTCTAACATGGGCTTAATTCGGTTTAGTGGTGAAGATGCCAAAACGTTTTTACAGTCCCAACTCACACAAGATGTTAATCTTGTTACTAACGAGCAAGCACAACTTGCTGCTTATTGTGATGCACAAGGTCAGGTGTTAGGGTTAGGCGTTTTGTTTTTGTACAACGATGCTTATTACTGGCAAGTTGCCCGTGATATTGTTCCTGCTTTGCTTAAACGATTTAAAATGTTCATTATGCGCAGCAAAGTTGATTGTGAAGATTTTTCTGATTTATTACTATGTTTTGGTTATGCAGGTATTCATGCAGCACAGGATATGCTCGTACTGTTAAATGAAAAACTTCCTGAAGTGCGCTATGCTCAGCATCGCATTGAGCAAGAAGATTTGTCCGATATTATTGCTATTCGTTTACCAACAGCGCACCCCTGTGCTTTATTCGTTGGTACACTACCCACCCTTGCTCATCTATGGGATAGATTGGAAACGAATGGTACGCCTGTTGGCAATGCTGATTGGGAGCTTATGGATTTGGCGTTCGGACTTCCACAGGTGAGTGCTGCCAATAGTGGTACAACTACTGCTCACTTGTTTAATTTAGAACGTTTAGGAGCGATTAGCTTTAAAAAAGGGTGCTATCCTGGGCAGGAGATCATTGCGCGAATGCAGTATCGTGGCAAGCCTACCAAGCGCATGATGCGCTTTCATTCATTAGCTACTATTTTCCCTGAAGTCGCTTCTGAATTAACGGTTAGTTATGGTGATAATCGCACGCAAAACCTAACAGTAGTGCGATCTGGCACCGATTTAACTGAAGGAACGCTGCTATTAGCAATTGCAAGTATTAAAGGGGTAGAGGATGCACAAGGTGAGTTCTTTATGGCTGACGGATGCTCGTTATTAATGGAGCCCATGGGTTATTCTTTAACCGACTGATTTACAGTAGGTGTAGTAGGCTCTAACACAGGTGATTTGCCTGATAAATTGTAAGCAAACACTAATACTTGAGCGACTGCTAAAAACAGTTCGCGTGGAATCGCTTCGTTTAGTTCTAGCGAAGCGAGGGCACTAGTTAAAGTTGCATCTTGATGGATAGGAATATTAGCTTCTTTCGCAATCGCTAGTATTTTATGTGCGATAACACCCTTGCCTTTTGCAACGACTCTAGGCAAGTCATCGTTTTGATAGCGCAGTGCAATTGCTTCATCTATTTTGTTAGGGTCTTTTTTCATTTTATTGCTTAGTAGTAATAATTTTTTTGTTCATCCATGTACATCAACAAGCGGTTGATGCCATGCGGGTTGTTCTGTGCGAGTCTGTGGCTTACCTTGAGCAATAATAAAACTTTCAACGGTTAATCCTTGTTCTTGCAAGGCAGATTTTAATGTTTGTGCTTTTTCTTGTAGCATATCACTTAATGTTTCAGTGTCTCCCCAAAGTTGGACACGAATATTAAAATTTTTATCTAATTGAATGCGACTAGTAAAACTACCTTGTGGTAGGTCGAGTTGAATAAATATTTTCCATTGCTGTTCTTGCTCAGGTGTGTCAGGTTTGGGGACATCAATTTCGAGTGCGAAACTATCGAGTCCGTTTGCAGTATTAATTGGAATTTCTTGTAATAATACTGCTTGCCCAGCAAGTTGATGCAAGGTTTGCATTTGTTGTGTTTGTTCAGTTTTTGTTAAAATGCCCTGTGCAATTTGTTTTTCAGCTAATGGTGTTTGCTCATTATTAATTAATGCAATAAGTTCTTTTTTCCAGTTATTAGTAGTAATTTGTTTAGATTGATTATTTATTGAACTTTCGAATAATTTTGCGTTAAAACTAATAATACTTTGTTGAATTTTTTCTGCTGTTGGTGGCGGTGTGCTAGTCAGTGCTGCAGCAAGAAAAGATTGCCACCCAGTTGTTGTTTTGAGTTCTTTGTTCGTTGGGCTTTGTGTCGTTATTGTTTGATTTAATGAGCGTAAAAGCTCACTAAGCGATATTTGTGAGGGCATGCTTGTTTTTAATGAGCCTAATGCTGCTTTAGCACTATTGGGTAGTGAGTTTGTCCAGCTAGGAAGGCTTGTGGCAGTAGTCGTTGTGGTGGTGAGTGGTAGGCTGGTTGTGTATTTCCCATTTAGTGTAGGCTCATTAGTTGGAATTAACTTAAGTTGTAATTGCCCATTGACTAGCTCTGGCTGTGCTGTAAGTTTTTGTCCTACGCTTAGGGGAACAGTTGTTTGGGTTTGAACTTGCTGAC
>CAMCGI010000076.1 GCA_945874205.1 Francisella tularensis subsp. holarctica | reverse complement strand
TAAAAATGAGTCAAACTGTAACACACGTGTTTTGTGGTATTGCGCATAAACTATCCTAACATCTGTTGCTACTATTGCGTAATTTTAGCAAATCCAGTGCCAAACAAACAAAGATAAACAATAATTTAACAGAAATGGGTATAATTATTTCTTATTTTGATTTTTAGTTGGAAGTTTTGTTCATGCGCCTTACCATATTAATTATGAGTATGACCCTTTTGTTAGCAGCTTGCGGCAAAAGAGGGAATTTATTACCGCCACCCCCTAGCGCAACAGACAATGCGACACAACAATCACCTTTATCCCAGTAACCATAGCGAAATATACCATGACACTTAATCCACTAACCCGAATTAATGGCGCACTGATGATTGAAAATTGTGCAGTGACGACGATTGTACAACAGGTAGGCACACCTTGTTATATTTATAGTCGAAATGGTATTCGTCAGCGTTGGCAAGCATTTGATGCCGCTTTTAATCAACAACCGCATTTAGTCTGTTATGCGGTTAAAACAAATAGTAATTTAGCAGTATTGCAAACACTTGCTCAACTTGGTGCTGGTTTTGATATTGTATCTGGTGGCGAGTTGGCACGTGTGCTACGCGCAGGCGGTGATCCTAAAAAAGTCGTTTTTTCGGGTGTGGGTAAAACAGAAGATGAAATGCGTTTTGCGCTGCAATCAGGTATTAAATGCTTTAATATCGAATCAGAGGCGGAGTTATATCGTTTAGAAAAAATTGCACAAGAACAAAATATTTCTGCTGCTATTTCTATTCGTGTTAACCCTGATGTTGATCCCAAAACGCACGCGTATATTTCGACGGGTCTTAAAGAAAACAAATTTGGTGTTTCTTTTGATGATGCCTTCACATTATACCGTTATGCTTTTACTTCGCGTTATTTGAACGTGCATGGTATTGATTGTCATATCGGTTCGCAATTACTTGATCTATCTCCCTTAGAGGAAGCTGCAAAACGTGTTGTTGCTTTTCAAGCTAAGTTGGCAGCGGTGGGTATTAAATTAACGCATATCGATATGGGGGGTGGTTTGGGTATTAATTATCAAGAAACAGATAATGCGCCAACACCCAGAGAATATGTTAATGCATTGATGAAAGAAATTGCACAACCCGATATCGAAATACTCATTGAGCCGGGGCGTAGTATCGTTGGCAATAATGGTATATTGGTGAGCAAAGTTGAATATTTAAAAGAAAATGAAGGTAAGTTATTTGCTGTGGTTGACGCTGCCATGAACGATTTGATTCGTCCTGCGCTTTATGATGCATGGCAAGAAATTTGTGTCGTACAAGAAACAAATGATGAAAAACAATGCGTTGACATCGTCGGTCCTGTGTGTGAAACAGGTGATTTTTTGGGTAAAGAACGTTTTCTTGCCGTTAAAGAAGGTGATTATATTGCGGTGTTATCTGCGGGTGCGTATGGTTTTGTGATGAGTTCTAACTATAATACACGTCCACGTGCTGCCGAAATTATGGTTGATGATCAACAAATACATCTTGTTCGTGCACGTGAAACAATAGATGACTTAATGCGTGGCGAACAGCTTATTGAAGCAGGATATTAATGGAAAAGCAACACCCCTACGAAGAACCCTTTTTATTAGGATTACTTCTCATTTCGTTGGGTGGATTATTGTGGTTATTTAGTCAGTTTGTCCCTGCATTGTTGTTTGCGCTACTCTTAGCCACCACTTCTTACTCATTTTATGAGCGACTACAGCATCAATGGAATTTATCAGCTCAGAGTGCGGCAGGGATTATGACAGCGTCCCTGTTTTTGCTGGTTATTTTGCCGATTACTTATCTGTTGGCAGAGGGCGGTCGAATGGGGGCGGAGATAGCAACACAGAGTCAGCATTGGCTTAACATGCAACCCCCTGGTGCATTGCTTGAGTTAGAACATAAAATTATTACCTCCTTACCCTTACCTGATAACTTACAAATGACGTTTGAACATAGCATTAAGGAGCAGCTTCCTACTGTTATTGAAAAAACAAAAGCAGTGAGCATTTGGCTTGCTAGTAATTTATTTAGTGGTATTGCGAGTTTTGTTGGATTTATGGCAATTGCATTGTTTAGTCTGTTTTTCTTTTATCGAGACGGTCAACACTTTATGAGACGTATTGTTACGCTCTCTCCACTTGCCAATCATTTAGACTATTTTTTATTACATCGTTTTGCTAGCCTGTCGACCGTATTAACTGTGAGTGTCTTGGGTGTTGCTTTGTTACAAGGCACGGTCTTTAGTTTGCTTATGATGGCGTTGGGGATGCCGTGGTTGTTTTTAGGGCTTGCATTTGCTGTCGCTTCATTTGTTCCTATTGTGGGTGGGTTTTTAGTTTGGGGACCTGTGGCACTTTATTTTTTAGCATTTGACGCACCACAGCTTGCAATTATCACGGCTATTTACAGCTCTATTTTAATTAGCTTTGGTATCGATAATATTTTACGACCGATTATTATTCAAAAACTAACGCGTTTTCAGCATCAAACCGATGGCAGTAGTGCGTTGAGTCATACGTGGATAACACTACTTTCTACTTTTGCGGGTTTATTGCATTTTGGTATCATGGGGCTTGTTTTTGGTCCTATGTTGGCTGCGATGGCAATTAGTGTGTTTGATGTATATGAGCACAAGCATCGACATCAATTGGATTATTCGTAACTTATGAAATATAGATTTATTGTCACGACTTGTGGTGTTATTGCGTTAGGTATGTCTTCTTTAGCGCAGGCAGCGAGCTGTTTGTACATTAACTCGTATCATCAAGGGTATGAGTGGGGTGATCGAATACAGGCGCAGTTTAATCATGATATAAAAGATAGTTGCACTGTTTCTTATCATTACCTTAATGCCAAACATGAAAAAAACGCAACGCAACTCAAAAACAAAGGCATGGAAATTGCCAATCTTATTAATTTATCTCAACCAGATGTGGTAATTGCAGCCGATGATGCCGCAAGTGAATATGTGGTTATGCCCTATTTGCGTAATGGTCGAACACCTGTTATTTATATAGGGGTTAATTGGGATCCGCGTCCGTTTGGTTACCCGATGGATAATGCAACAGGGATGACAGAGATTTGGCCGATACAACAAACGCTCAATCTTGTTAAAATGGTAACAGGCTCTCTTAAAAGTATCACCCTTATCACCACAGATAATGTACTCGAAAAACGCGATGAAGCAGCAATTAGAAAAGTAACTGAAAAAAACAACATTCAATTAACCAGTTATTTTGTTGATACATTTGCAGAGTGGAAAAAAGCTGTGATGGTAGCACAAAATAACGATGTGATTAAATTGGGAACCATTGAAGGGATTAAAGATTGGGATAAAGCAGCAGCAATTGCGTGGCTTAAAGAAAAAAACAAACGATTTGTTTTTGCCAATCAAGATTTTATGATGCCATATGCCATGTATTCAATTTCTAAATCGCCAGAAGAGTTTGGGCACTGGGCAGCGGAGCTTAGTAAGGCAATATTTAAGGGTGATAAACCTTGGGAACTTCCTATCATTCCTAATCGTATCTTTACTCCACGCTACAATCCTAGTTTATTATCGCCCACTGAATTTCGCTTGCCTGATTCGATAAAAAGACAAGCTATTATGTATAACGAGTAATTAATCGTAATGAAAAAAAATTATTTTCCATGGTCTTTTTTTATCACAATTAGCCTACTACTGTTGGGTGTAAGCGCTTGGCTTTCGATAACATTGCTACAGCAAGAAAGCAAAGCAGGAATAGAACAAAGCTTTACGAGTATGACAGAGCGTCTACGTGGTGAGTTTGCAACCATTATCGCGCTAGAAGATGGATTAGTAGCAAATATATTTACCCTTAATAATATACAACGCGATACAGATACAGATCTTAAAATATATATCAATACATTGAGTGCATATCGTGATGATATCTCATTTTTTATGTTACCAAAAATTAGTGCTAGTCAATTAACTGTATATGAACATCAGAAACAAGAAGAGGGTTACTTAAACTTTCATATTTTTGGTAATCCAGAAATAGATCCTATGAGTAACAATAATAGTATTTACTTCCCAACGGAAAATATCAAACAAAATAAAATTACAGGCTTAAAACATTTAGGGCGTGATATTTATAGCTATTCTAATTTTCATGATGCGATTGATGAAGCTGTTCAAAAAAACAAAACAGTAGCAGCATGGTCGCATGTAACAGCTGAAAATGAACATGGAACAACGATTTTTCATCCGATATACGACACTAATTTTATCGAAGGCATACCTGAAAATCAGCGTATGGATCATGTTCAAGCAATGGTTGCTACTGAGTTTTTTTTGGATAGATTGATTAAAAAAACGATTGAAAAAGTAGAGCTTGATGACATTGCTTATACAATCGGCATTCACACTTATCGTGGAAAAAAACAACCGCGAACAACGTATATTGAGCATAAAAAAGAACTTGTCGAACATAGTTGGTTACCTGTTATTCAGTTTTCTAAAACATTAGCACTGTTGGATAAACCCATCACGATTAGCCTAGAAGCAACACCAGACACACATAAACTTTCTTGGTTTGCTGCTATGAGTGTTTGGATTGTGAGCGCAATACTATTAGCGTTTATCTATTTACTCATTAAACAGTATTACACACAACGTTATGAACGTGAGCAATCAAAAAGAACATTACAGCAAGAGCATGATCGTGCAGAAACGACCCTCACTTCGTTAGGAGAGGGGGTAATGACCACTGATAAAGAAGGGCGAATTCTATATCTTAATCCCAAAGCCTGCGAAATATTAGAAGGAAATGGGGATATAGAATCACTACAGGGGCAGTTGTTATTGGATATTTATCCTCTTCAATTTAAAGAAGAAGCTAAAAAGATTATCAGTACGCTTACAGAATGTATTAACAATAAGAAAACACAACAATTACCCAATATCAAAATAGTCAATAAAGCAGGCATGATACGTTTACTCGATTGCACTATATCACCCATGCGTCAATCTGAAGGATTGGTTAATGGTGCTGCGTTAGTATTAGAAGATGTGACACATCTAGAAGATATGCGACTGCAAATTGAAAATTTAGCAAAACGAGATCATTTAACAGGATTATTTAACCGTTATGAATTCGAAAATCAAATTAAAAAAGCAATTGTTGATGCACATACGACTAAGTTAAAACACGCCTTTTGCTATTTAGATTTAGATCAGTTCAAATTAGTTAATGATACAGCGGGGCATATGGCAGGTGATCAATTATTACGTCAACTCTCTGGTACTGTTTTTTTGCGTAGTATTCCCAAAACAGCATTATTAGGACGATTGGGTGGCGATGAATTTGGATTGTTACTCTTTGATGTTAGCGTCAACGACGCAGTAGAAATATGCACACAACTTATTCAAGATGTGCAACATTTTATCTTTTTATGGCGGGATAAACGCTTTCAAGTTGGCGTTAGTATTGGTTTAGTTATTATCGATGAATCGAGTTTATCAGTTGAGCAAACTTTAATTTCAGCTGATACTGCCTGCTATCTTGCGAAGGAAAAGGGCAGAAATCGCGTTGAATTTGCTCATATTGACAATGCCGAAATACGTCAACGCCATGAAGAATTAACATGGGCAGAACGTATTCCTAGAGCAATTGAAGAAAATCGCTTAGTATTATTTATACAGTATATGTTACCACTAAAGGGAGTTTATCCACATGCTGAAGTGCTAGTGCGAATGAAGGATGAAGACGGAAAACTACTTTCTCCTGATCAATTTATTCCCGCAGCAGAGCGTTATGGATTAATGGTTCAGGTTGATCGCTGGATTGTTAAAAAATCAATTGAAAATATTGAGCTTATTCTTAATAGCAAAAAAAATGATGGTGTTATTTATGGATTAAACTTATCGGGACAATCCCTTACCGATGAAAAATTTCTATTATTCCTTCATGCTGAGCTATCAGAAAGGCCACAGCTCGCGCAACGTATCTGCTTTGAAATTACTGAAACAGCGGCTATGGGTAATTTAACACAAGCTTTACAGTGCATGAAACTGATTAAAGACTTGGGTTGTTCATTGGCATTGGATGACTTTGGCAGTGGACTATCATCATTTGCTTATCTGCGACATATGCCAGTGGATTATTTGAAAATCGATGGTGCTTTCGTCCATAATATTCATAAAGATAGTATTAATCGTGCTATCGTTGCCAATATGCATCAACTGGCAATGGTTTTTAGTTTAAAAACCATTGCAGAATATGTCGAAAATGATGCAATTTTAGAAGAATTAAAAAAAATAGGCATTAATTTAGCGCAAGGATATGCTGTGCATGTTCCCGAAGCTTGGCTTATTGATGTTACCAATCTTAATATGAAACAATAATTAAAGGGGCTAATATGGCACTACTAAAGGAATTTCGCTGGTCAATCGGATTAATGCTCGTTGCATTGTATTTGGCATGGCAGTGGGCTGGCGTGACAGGATTGGCTGCAGCAGCAATTTTAATGGTATTAGAAGTGAGTTTGTCGTTTGATAATGCGGTTGTTAACGCTAAAATTTTAAACACAATGGATCCTGTTTGGCAGCATCGATTTTTAACATGGGGAATGCTCATTGCTGTTTTTGGGATGCGGGTGCTGTTTCCGCTTGTTATTGTTGCCTTAGTAGCAGGATTGGGAATGTGGGATGTGGCACAAATGGCATTATACGATAGTGAGACATATGCCCATCATTTAGAGTCATCTCATGTACAAGTTGCTGCTTTTGGAGGGATTTTTTTACTAATGGTTTTCTTAGGATTTATCTTTGATGAAGAAAAAGAAGTTCATTGGCTAGGTGATGTTGAGGCATTTTTATCACGCATGGGCGCGATTGAGTCTTTAGAAATTATTTTTGCTTTAATTTTACTTCTTATCAGTGCTTATTTTTTACCATCGGAACAACAGGCAGGTGCATTAATTGCAGGCATTGCAGGGTTGATTGTATTTGTTCTACTGGAATCTATTAATAATTTAATGGAAGGCAGTATGGATATGGTGGGTACTGCTGCTCGCACAGGCTTAGCATCATTTTTATACCTTGAAGTGCTTGATGCTTCTTTTAGCTTCGATGGGGTGATTGGTGCTTTTGCGATCACTAAAGATGTCGTTATTATTATGCTTGGCTTAGGTATTGGTGCGCTTTTTGTTCGTTCAATTACGATGTCATTGGTTAATCATGGTGTGTTAAATGAATATCGTTATTTAGATCATGGTGCTCATTATGCTATCGGCGCATTAGCTACCATTATGTTTGTTTCGATGCATACCGAAGTGCCAGAAATTATCACTGGGTTAATTGGTATTGTCTTTATTTCAGCTGGTGTATGGTCATCAATACGTTGGAATAAAGCACAATTAACTGCTGATTAAGCGTTATTAACGCAATGCATAATGTCATAACTCTTGCACACAACACGCCTAGCTGTACCAGCCTACCCAATGGCTGGTTACAGGTAAGTTTTACCTTGAACATGCCGTTTACTTTAGAAATTGGGGCACGTTTGTGCATGGGAATGATACGCCTTGCGCCTTGGCGTATTGATGGACAACATATTGCGTGTCTTGCGTTACCTAGCGAAATAGAGCCTGATTTAAGTCAAGCTATTAGGCTCGAGCGTCAAGGTATCTCCTTAATGTATATTGAGCCTAATCAGCCATTACTGATAACAGGGGAAGGGTTGGCAATTGCTGATGTCTTATTAGCAGCACAGCACATCAAACATTATGCTTCACATTGCTTAATATTATTATCAAGTGATGCTTTTCCTTGCGTGATTAAACCTGCTCGTTTTATGGTAGCTGATTTGCCCGATTTAATTGCAGCTTGTCCTTTGCTTGATGATTGGGGTTTTGCCAATCGACTGGTAAGTACGACAGGATTAGCAGGGTGCTTTGAGGGTAAGTTATCGCAATTGGTAGAAAGGATGATAATTAAAAATCAGTTGCACTATTCAGATGTGGATAATGTGTAATGCACAGGTAATTCAAACGTGAGTGGCTTTTTTTCCATACCTTCTAAAAAAGCGGGGAGTTGTTGATTAAGCTGTTCAAAAATTGCCAGTGTTGCGCGATCTAAACGCTCAAAGCGACTACTGGCAACGAGTTCAAGTGCTGAAACCTGACCGTCGCTACTCACCGTAAATCGGATACGCACCGTCCCTTCTTCAGCTAAACGACGTGAAAGACGGGGATACTCTTTGTGTTTTGCTAAAATTGAAATCAGCAAAGCACGATAGTGCTTAGCAGCATCTTCTGTCTGTTGATAATTGACTGTTACTGCTGGACTAATGGGTACGCTTATTTCTGGTATAACAACAGTCGATGCACTCATTGTGGTTTCTTGCGGCACAACAACAGGTGCTTTTTTTACTGGTTCAATTGCTTTAACTTTTTTTGGTGTGGCTTTTGCTATCGGCTGAACAATAGGCGCGGGAGCCTCTACTATGGGTTCTGGTGTTATTGGCGTTTCTGGCGTAGGTTCTGTCATTGGCTCGGGCGTGGCGGCAACACTAGGCGGCATTGGCTCTAATAAGTGTAGCGCGTCGCGAATGAGTGTTTCTGCGCTTGCTGTTTGATCTGCTGTTGTTTTAGGGGTCAAAGCAGGCATCAACATCGATAACAAGCCGAT
>CAMCGI010000075.1 GCA_945874205.1 Francisella tularensis subsp. holarctica | reverse complement strand
CAAATTGATTCGCCTTATTTGACTGAAACCACCTCAGGATTAACCTACGTTGTCGATCATTTTAAAGGATGGGAACATAGCGCACATGTTACCTTAGCACGTGGTGAGCGTTCTCGTTTGGCGGATTATGCACAAAAAGTGATGTAAGTGTTATATCAGGGATGCTTGTGTATTTTATAACTAAATCATTAGGATGCTTGGCTATATAACCAAGTTACTGTGCCATATAGACTAAAAGTGGCACAGTTAGTGCTAAAGGTGTGTTGATGTATATGGTTCTGATGATAAATTGGTAGTATCAGTAGCAACGTAAGTAGAATTGGATATAACTAATGAATTACCATAATAGGTTATAAATAGCTATGTATGATATTAAAATACAAAAAGGCAAGAGATATGCTTAATCCTTTAGCAATTAATCCTATCGGTGTTTACCAGCAGTTGGTGCAGCAAGCGGCGCACAATATACCGCATTTATTGCCTGTTATTCAACAAACAGATGCAATTGTATCTACGCGTCATGTTGATGAGTTGCCTTTTGATTTAGAACAAAGTCAGCAAATAGCATTGCATACAGTGACAGATTATAGTCCTTGGTTAAGGCTTTTATATCAACATTGGCAGTTACGATTAATTCAAAATTTGGGTAATCATCCTCATCCAAAGCCTACTGATGATATGCACTGGCATCCTGAGTCGACTGCTAAGTTGCTTAATGGGATTTCGCTTGCATATGCTGGGTGGTTATGGCATAAAGCGCAGCTTCCACTTCCTGAAACAGTTGAACGTATTACGCAACTATGGCGTGATACATGGCTTGAGTTTAATGTGGAACTAAAGCAAGCACAGCTTGGTATTGGTATTGTTGATGCATTAAATAAAACAGCAGATTTGTTTCATCAGTTTTGGTTAGAGTCTTGGCTTCATTTAGCACAACTACAAGGCGATGTTCCCACTGCTAATAACGATCAACAGGCACTTTTATCATGACACAAACAGCATTAGAATTTGAACAACAAAACCAACCCCGTAATCCTTTGCATGGTATTACCTTAGAAACAATGGTAACAGAATTAGAAGCCTATTTTGGTTGGGAAGAGCTTAGTTATCGTATTCCTATTCGCTGTTTTGCACTTGACCCCAGTGTTAAGTCAAGTCTTAAGTTTTTACGCAAAACGCCTTGGGCTCGTGACAAGGTAGAAGGGCTTTATGGTTTTATGTTGCGCGAAATCAAACGTACAGAAAATAGTCAGCATTATTATTAAACCCACTGTTGACCAAAATAACATTTTTAGGTGATGCAAAATAAATAACTGTATAACCCCAAAGCAGGCTAAAATAACGTCTAAAATAGATTACAACTTTGGACAACCGCATGAAAATTATCTTTCTTCTTTTTTTGGGTATGCTTGCACTGATTGGTTTAGGTGTTTGGATGCATACCACTGTGTTAGCTAATCTTGTTGGGTTGGCATCAATTACAGGTATTTTGATATTCTATTTTCGCCAACCAGACAATCAAGAAAATTCTATTGGTGAGCAGGTTGGTTCATTGACGAAAGAACAAAAAAAAAATTGGTACACTTTGTTTATTATCGGGCTTGTGTTTAGTTTTATTTTTGGTACTTTTTGGAATAGCAGCATGGGCGGCATGTAAATGTTTGGTTCAGATCGCAATAGCTTACGTAGCTTCTATCAACAAAGTTGGCAAAAGATACAACAGGGACAACCTGTTAACAGCCTAGAGCAGCAACTTGTAACTGTGATGAGTGAGCATCCAGAATATCATTCAGCTATTTTGGCTGATGGTGCTGTGCATAAAGACTGGGCTGTAGAGTCGGGTGATACGAATCCTTTTTTACATTTAGGAATGCATTTAGCCTTGCGTGAGCAAATTTCGACCGACCGACCAGCGGGTATTGCACGCTGTTACCATGAGTTGTGCATTAAAACTCAAGCACCACTCGAAGCAGAGCATCAGATGATGGATTGTTTGGGTGAGGCAATTTGGAAAGCGCAACGTAATCAAACTACCCCTGATGAGGCGCACTATTTAGCGTGCTTGCAGTCTTTACTTGTCAAATAGGCATATACAATAAGGAAATTTTATAATGGATAAGCGTTTACTCGAAATATTAGTATGTCCAGCCAATAAAACGGCACTCATTTTTGATGAGAGTAAACAAGAACTCATTGCTGTGTCGAGTGGTTTGGCATATCCCGTGCGCGATGGTATTCCGATTTTATTAGTCGATGAAGCACGTAAGATGACGCTAGAAGAAAGTGAAAGCTATCGTAAAAAGCAGACAGCTTGATGTTGCCCGTTGTTTTAATTCCAGCTCGGATGCAGTCGAGTCGTTTACCTAATAAGCCGCTTGCTGATATTGCAGGAAAGCCTATGATCTGGCATGTTTGGCAACGTGCTTTGGCAGCAAAGGTATCCCGTGTAGTCATTGCAACGGATAGTCAACAGATTGTTGATGTCATGTCGACACTTGGGGCAGATGTTGTCATGACCTCTGCCAAGCACTTATCAGGAACGGAGCGCTTGGCAGAAGCTTCAGCACTATTAGGATTGTCCGATGATACCCCTGTTGTTAACGTGCAAGGGGATGAGCCACTGATTGAATCAGCAGTTATCGATCAAATTGCTGCTTTATTATTAGCTAACCCACAAGCGTCAATGGCAACTTTATGGGAGCCTATTGCGGATGCGGTTCACTTAATGAATCCCAATATCGTGAAAGTGGTCATGGATCAACAGGGTTATGCTTTAGCCTTTTCTCGCTCACCCATTCCGTGGCATCGTGATTTATTTGGCTCGCAATTGCATGCTGATACTCATATACCTAAGGGTGTGCCATTTTGTCGACATTTGGGCATTTATGCTTATCGAGCAGGGTTTTTACGTCAATATGCCCAATGGCCATCGTGTGAGATGGAACGAGTAGAAGCATTAGAGCAATTACGTATTTTATGGAATGGGCGTAAAATTATTTTGGATCAGGCTTGTGCCCCCACTCATGCTGGGGTTGATACACCTGAGGATTTAGCACGCGTGCGCGCGATTTTTAGTACAAAGTAGCGTTTAGTATTTTTTAAAAGTTTTTTAAGTAAATAGCTTGCAATATTCTATGTTCCTGCTATAATTCACCTCATCGAAACAGTGTTACGGCAAAACGCCAAAACATCAATTCCCTGATAGCTCAGTCGGTAGAGCGACGGACTGTTAATCCGCAGGTCCCTGGTTCGAGTCCAGGTCGGGGAGCCAAACAAAACAAAGAGTTGCAGAAATGCAGCTCTTTTTTTTTGTCTAAAATTTACTAAAGGATTAAGCTGATGTTTGAGTCGGCGTTGGTTTGGTTTCGTCGTGATTTGCGTGTAGATGATAACGCGACTTTGTATTATGCATTAAGCCATGCGCAGCAGGTGTGTGCTGTATTTGTCTTTGATACCGATATTCTCAGTCAGCTTGATAAAGACGATCGTCGTGTTAGCTTTATTTGGCAGTCGGTTGCTGAGCTAAAACAAGTCTTGGCAGACAAAGGTGGTCGTTTGTTTGTTTTGCATGGCAAGGCAAATGAGTTAATCCCTAGTTTGGCGCAGTCTTTGGGTGTTGATCTGGTGGTTGCTAGTGAAGACTATGAGCCAGCAGCACGACAACGCGATGCTTCTGTTGAGACAGCGTTAGCGCAATTAACTATTTCTTTCGCATTGGTTAAAGATCAAGTAGTTTTTGCAAAGGATGAGGTGTTATCGCAGAAAAAAACGCCATTAACCGTATTTACGCCTTATAAAAATGCGTGGCTAAAGACGCTCTCTTCTCATTATTTTTCTACTTATTCTCTCGATGACAGCTATGATCGCTTATCGCAGCCGATATTAGCAATCGATGAGGTTAGGCTATTCTCTGAGCTAGGGTTTATTGAGCAGTCTTTGTTAGTGAAAGTAGGTATATCAGGCGCTGAGCTTGCATGGCAAGATTTTATGAAGCGCGTTGATGGTTATCAAGCTTATCGTGACTTTCCAGCAATTAAGGGTGTGTCTTATTTGTCGGTGCATTTGCGCTTTGGTACTATTTCGATTCGTAAGTTGGTATCTGAGGCGTGGTATCGTGGGGGAGAGGGTGCAGCGACTTGGTTATCTGAGCTTATTTGGCGCGAGTTTTATATGCAATTTTTGTGGCATCATCCCGAGGCAGCGCAACAAGCTTATAAACCTGCATGGCGCAATCAGCCGTGGGGTAATCGCTTGGATTGGTTCGAAGCATGGTGTCAGGGGCAGACAGGTTATCCTATTGTCGATGCAGCAATGCGTCAACTGAATCAAACGGGATTTATGCACAATCGCTTGCGCATGATTGTGGCGGCTTTTCTGGTTAAAGATTTGGATATTAATTGGCAGTGGGGCGAGAGTTATTTTGCTAAACAACTGCTCGATTTTGATTTATCTGCCAATAATGGTGGATGGCAGTGGGCAGCTTCGACAGGCTGTGATGCCGCGCAACCATTTCGTATTTTTAATCCAATACTGCAATCGCGTAAGTTTGATGCTCAGGGTAAGTTTATCCGCAAATATGTGCCAGAATTAGTGGTGTTATCTGACGATGATATTCACGCACCTTGGGAGATGAAACCGCTGGAGCGTCAGGCAAGTGGTTTAGTATTAGGGCGAGATTATCCTATGCCAATTGTTAATCATGATGCTGCACGAAAACGCGCTTTAGAAAAGTACGCGCTGATTATGAAAGCTGGGCTACAATGAGGAGCTGCACTTCTTGTTATTTCTTTAATTATGAGTGCGCATTGTATCCTTGATGTTATCTGTATAAAATCTTAGCTAATTATTTTTATCTTAAGACAAAAAAGGCACTTTATTTTATGCTAACTCATTCTGCCTTACCCTCACGTCGTCTTAGCGTTGCCCCTATGATGGCAGTGACTGATCGACATTTTCGTTTTTTCTTGCGCTTATTGTCAAAAAAGACGTGGCTTTATACTGAGATGGTGGTTGATCAATCTCTTATTCATGGCGATAAAAACCGTTTTTTACAATATGCTGATGTCGAGCATCCGATTGCTTTGCAGTTGGGTGGGCATGATCCACAACGTCTCGCTCAATGCACAAGTTGGGCTGAAGAGTGGGGCTATGACGAGGTTAACTTAAATGTCGGTTGTCCTTCCGATAGGGTGCAAAATGGGGGAATTGGTGCGTGTTTAATGGCAACACCGAATGTGGTTGCTGAGGCAGTTCATGCAATGCAGTCGAGAGTAAAAATTCCTGTTACGGTTAAGCATCGTATCGGCATCGATAATCAGGATAGTTTCGATGAACTATGTCGCTTTGTCGAAACAGTTGCGAGCGCAGGGTGTCAGACATTTATTGTGCATGCGCGTAAGGCATGGCTTAATGGCTTAAGTCCAAAAGAAAATCGTCATAAACCACCTATTCAGTGGTCAGTGGTACATCACCTTAAAGCACAGTTTCCTGCGTTAGAAATTTTAATTAATGGTGATATTAAGTCGTTAGAGCAAGGTTTAACGCATTTACAGCCAAATGAGGGGTTGCCTGCTGTAGATGGTGTCATGTTAGGAAGGTTAATTATGGATGATCCTTGGGTTTTGCATAACGCAGACAGGTTATATTACGGCACAGCAAATCCTGCAACCAATCCAAAGGATGTATTAGCGTTTTACGAAGAGTATTTGCACCAAGCAATGGCAGAGGGTGTGCCAATGGGATTGATGTTGCAACATTTGCTTGCTTTGTTTGCAGGGCAAAAAGGTGCACGTCAGTGGCGACGTTATTTAAGTACGAATATGTATAAGCAAGGGGCTGGATTAGAAGTTTTGCGTGAGGCAGCAAATTTGGTAAGTTGGGAAAGTGAACTTAATGTCTGATGCGCCTATTGGTGTTTTTGATTCGGGGGTTGGTGGTTTATCGGTTCTGCGAGAAATTCGCGCTTTATTACCTGCCGAAACGCTATTTTATGTAGCAGACTCTGGTTTTGCGCCATATGGGGATAAGTCTTCTGAGTATATTATTGAACGTGCAACGCATATTGTGCGTTTTTTTTTAGAAAAAAAAGTAAAAGCCATTGTTTTTGCCTGTAATACTGCTACGAGTGTTGCAGTCGATAGTTTGCGTGCATGGTGTCCTGTTCCTATTGTTGCAATGGAGCCAGCCATCAAGCCTGCTACATTGCAGACAAAAACAGGTGTCGTGGGCGTGTTGGCAACGACACAAACGACTTCTAGCGCCAATGTAAATCGCTTAATTGCAAAGCATGGTAAAGATATAACTGTTTTGCTTCAAGCATGTTCTGGTTTTGTCGAGCGTGTTGAACAGGGGGCGTTAGATGACGATGAAACACGACAATTAGTGACAAAACACCTTGCACCGCTGCTTGTAGAAGGTGCTGACACATTGGTATTAGGGTGTACACATTATCCGTTTTTAAGTGACGTTATTGCACAGGTTGCAGGCGATAATATTAAAATTATCGACCCTTCAGCCGCTATTGCTCGGGAGTTAAAGCGACGACTATTTGAAAAAAACTTATTGATAAACACAAAACAACAGGGCATAGAAAAGTTTTGGACTAGTGGTGATATTGCTATATCAAGCAAAATTATGACGCAGTTGTGGGGTAAATCGGTTATGGTTCAGAGCGAGCCCATATAAACTTGATAAAAAACAATAAAACTATCCTATAATGCCAAAATTAGGTTTTAATAGGCATTGTCGGTCGGATGTTTGATGTTTTTGGCAATGCCATTGACCATAGACGTTGCACGCAAATAGATGTATGGCAAGCTTGATAGAGCAATTATGGAAGGATTAACGTCATGATTAGTAAATATTTCAATCTCTACACCGATTTTGGTTTTAAGAAGCTGTTTGGCGAAGAAGCCAGCAAAGATTTGCTTATTGATTTTCTCAATCAACTCTTGCCGCAGCAACATCAAATTGCCCAATTGAGCTTTAAGAACCCTGAAAATTTAGCCGAAACCATCGATGAGCGCAAAGCAATTTTTGATATTTACTGCGAAAGTGCTACAGGCGAGCGCTTTATTGTCGAAATGCAAAAAGCGAAGATGCAGTTTTTCAAAGACCGTTCTTTGTTTTATTCTACCTCTGCTATTCGCCAGCAAAGTGAAAAAGGGGTATGGAATTTTAAACTGCTCCCTGTGTATTTCATTGCTATCTTAGACTTTAAGTATGACGAAAAAGAAGAAGAGCGCAAATTTCGCCGTGATGTCTGCCTAAAAGATCAAGATGGTGATATTTTCTACGATAAATTGTATTTTAAGTTTTTGCAAATGCCGCTGTTCAATAAAACAGAAGATCAACTCGAAACGCATTTTGATAAGTGGGTTTATTTCCTAAAACATCTCGAAGATTTTGACCATATCCCTGCCATTTTAAATGAGCCGATCTTTCAAAAAGGCTTTGAAATTGCTGAAGTATCGCACCTTGATAGTGACCAATACGATGCCTATCTTAAAAGTGTCCTATCTTATAATGAAGCACAAGCAACCATTGATACGGCATTTATGGATGGGGAGAAGAAAAAAGCTATGGAAATTGCTGCTCGAATGCTTACCAAGGGGTTAGATGTGGCAACCATTAGCGAGATGACATTATTGAGTATCGAGGAAGTTGAGACACTAAGAGGAGGCTGTAATGAGTAAAGAGCTACTTCACAAGCTGGAAGAAGAAATTCGTGTATTTTTTGAGAATTATGATCGTATTAATGCTGACAGAGAGGTGAGTGCAGAAGAAATCGCTTTTGACCCACAACTGAAATATTATCGAGATCTTCGCAATATGATTGATACTGCTAGGATTAGTTAACAGCTACTTAAAACTTAAACAAAATTATATATAATTTCCCAATATGGATAACTTATTAAGTATAGAGAAAGCGGCAGAGTTTTTGGGTGTATCGACTGGTACGCTCAGGCGATGGGAGCGAGAAGGCAAGTTAATCCCTGACGAAAGAACGGAAGGCAATCAACGACGTTATCTACTCTCAAGCATCAAGCCGCAAATGAAACACAGTGCAAAGGTTGCTCGTAAGACCATTGCATATGCTCGCGTTTCAAGCCATGATCAAAAAGCTGATCTTGAACGTCAAAAGCAAGTGCTTGAATTGTATTGTTCGGCACAAGGTTGGACGTTTGAGATGATTAGTGATTTAGGTTCTGGCATGAACTATCACAAGAAAGGCTTAAAGCAATTGTTGCAAGCCATTCTTGATGATGGTGTGGGGCGTTTGGTATTAACCCATAAAGACCGCTTGCTACGCTTTGGTGCTGAGTTGGTATTTGCCACCTGTGAAGCAAAGGGCGTTGAGGTGGTGATTATTAACCAAGGCGAAGATAGCAGCTTTGAAGAAGATTTAGCCAAAGACGTGTTAGAAATTATTACCGTCTTTAGCGCAAGATTATATGGCTCACGTAGTCGTAAGAATCAAAAACTGATTGATGGTGTTAAACAGGTTGTAGAGGATTTAGAAAAGTGATAACCGCCCATCGCATAGCGTTGGATTTGAACAACAAGCAAGTCACCTATTGCCAAAAAGCATCGGGTACGGCACGTTTTGCGTACAATTGGGCGTTAGCGAACTGGAATGCTCAGTATGCGGCATGGAAAGAAGACAACAGCAAGCCAAAACCATCACAAGCAGCATTAAGGCGCGAGTTAAACGCGGTAAAACGAGACTTATTCCCTTGGATGCTAGAAGTCACCAAGAACGCAC
>CAMCGI010000074.1 GCA_945874205.1 Francisella tularensis subsp. holarctica | reverse complement strand
TATTTTGCGCTTAACGTTGCTTATTATTGTATTTTTTGCTGTGCTGGGCATTATTCTATCCAATGGTATTGTGTGGATACTACAAAATAACTATAGCGAACAACAATTAGTTGAATTGCATAAAACATCCGAAAAATATGACAAACAGTTGCAAGCAATGACCAATCTATCTCTAGCGGTAGGAGGATTGAAGACGCTTGGCTTAAGTGATGTTCGTGTTAAAGAACAAGCACAGCATAGTGGTGTAGATACACTAGTAACTATGTCCACAAATGATGCAAGCATTAAAGAGCAAGCTAAAAATGAACAACAGGATGATGATCCCTCTGCCTTAGCGAAGCTCGCGATTATTCAGCGTCTATTTTCTGCTGATAGCGTGTATATTGTGTCTAATAAGGGTCGCATTGTGGCTAATCAAACCAATGAGAAATCATCGCTTGTTGGTGCTCAAATTGCATTTAGACCTTATTTTCAGCAGGCAATGAAAGGCATTGCCAATGTGTATCCCGCTGTAGGGACGACTAATGGGGATAGAGGATTATATTTTGCCGTCCCCATTTACGAAAGTGATACGCCTAATAGCACAGTCATTGGCGTGCTTGTTATGAAAAAAAATGTAAGAGAAATTGCTAGTTTATTAAATACCTTTAATGGTCAGGCGTTATTGTTATCGCCGCAAGGTGTCGTTTTTGCTACTTCTTATACAGACTGGTTATACCATGTGATGCCGCCTGTTTCTAATGTGAGTAACGAAGCGATTCGTAAGTTTAGACAATTTGGTAAATTATTCGATAATAACAATGATATCAAGCCGCTTCCTTTTGAATGGCAAGCCAATCAGCAACAGATTCTCTGGAATGATCAAACTTATCATGCGGTCAGCAGCACCATAGACTGGTCAGATCCCTTAGGTAAGTGGACACTATTATTACTTCAGCCAAATATGTTTGTTTTATCGCCTAGCCATTATTTATTGGTTTATGGTGGTATTCCACTTTTATTTACTTTGCTAGGATGGTTTTTTAGTTGGCAATTTATGCAGTTTCGTCACTATCGACAAACACAACACCGGCTAGCCATGATGCGCATTGCACTTGAAAATAGTGCATTAGGTGTCATTATGACCGATGCACAGCAAACTATTCAGTGGGTTAACCCTGCGGTTGAAAAAATGACGGGCTATGTCGCCGAAAAAATAATTGGACAAAAACCAGTTTTATTCCGTAGTGGGCTAACCAGTGAGGACATTTACCGCGATCTTAAAGCGACCTTATCGGCAAAGCAATCGTGGCATGGACAATTTATTGATCGTTGTGCTGATGGCTCGCACTTTTGGGCAGATGTCACTATTTCACCAGTGTACGATACCAAAAAAACATTAATGGGCTATGTTGCCATGCATAGTGATATTACTGAAAAACGCAATACCTTAGCAGCACTCGAATCGCAGCTTTTATTAACTGAAGCAAGTTCACGATTTTTAACAGCGATCAAATCGGGTCAAACACCACAAACGCTTGCTGAACAAGCACTCATTGAAGTGATGCGGTTTTTAAACATTCCCTTTGCTGCTATTTATGCCACATTACCTAGCGATTCTTTAGCGATATTAAGTTGTATTGGTAGTCAATCTGAGCAAAAATTACTCACACCAGAAAAGCGTAGACTCATTGACGATTTGATGATACGTGCTTTACCGTTGACTATTTCTACAGAATCCTTACCTAATGGATTGCCTTTAGCGGGACAACATCATGCACTCAATAGCGTTATGATGTTGCCCATTGGTGACGAAAAAAATGCGTGTGGTTTGCTTGAGATAGGATTACTTACCTCGTTAACAGAAGAGCAAAAAAACTATCTTACCAATATTACCCGTGAGTTTTCTTCTGCTTTACGGTTATCGCTCGATTTATTAGTACGCCAGCAAATTGAAACAAGGGCTATTGAAGCAGAGGCACGCACACGTCTGCTTATTGAAGCGGTTGATGATGGTATTCTGGGCTTAAATGAAGAGGGTATTATTACCTTTGCCAATCCAGCAGCGGCTAAATTATTGGAGTGTGAATCGGTAAATACACTAAACGATAAAACAGTTATGCAAATGCTATTTCAAAATGATATTCAAGCAATGATGGATACAGGTGTGATGACTTCGTTAAGTTATGGTGAACGGCACCATTGTGAGCATAGCCTAACAACTCAAAAAGGAAAATCATTCATCGCCGAAATTACTGCTATTCCAATGAAAACAAACAAAGGATGGGATGGGATTGTTATTGTTTTTAGAGATATTAGTGAACGACAACGTGCTCAACAACAACTAGAAGCGCAAATGAATGAATTAACACGCTTTACTGATGTTGCTATTGGTAGAGAGCTTAAAATGATTGAGCTTAAAGAAAAAATAAATGCACTATTGGTCGCATCTGGGCGAGAGGAAGAGTATGTCATTGCCGAATAAAACATCGATTAAAGGAACATCAATTATTCAGAGTATGAATAAAAATTTTTCTATTATTGCAGTTGGGTTAATTGTTTTTTTCCTTTTAATTGTGTCACTATTATTTGTGCAACAAAAACTAGAAAGTAGTAATGAGTGGCAATATCGCTCTGTTATGCTCGCACTATCATTAAAAGAATCCTCAGCACAGCTAACTAAAAACGCACGCGCTTTTGTTACCACGAAAGAAGAAATCTATAAAACCAATTATTGGAATATCATCAAAGTACGTAAAGGGGAAGCACCTTCAACCCTATTGGAACATAATACGGTGTATCGTTTAGCAACACATAGTTTATTGGGCAGCAAAAATGATGTGGTAGCAATAGAAACATGGTTCGATACGTTTGCATTTACAGAAAAAGAGCGTCTATTAATTAGTGAGGCAGCGCATGAATCGACAGCGTTGGTCACACTGGAAGATAATGCAATGAATCACTTACAAACTGAGTCTGAGCAAACGGCTGCAATTGCACTGCTTTATAGTGCTACTTATAACGATGCGCTCAATAAGATTATTGTTCTAAGCGATAATTTTATCGATGCTGTTAATGAACGTACACAACAAGAAAGAGCATATTATCAGCTTTTGGTTTGGATTATTTCTAGTTTACTATTATTACAAATAATAGGATTTTCTTTATATCTTGTTTTTTATTCAAATACATTATTCCAAAAACGGCTACTGCACCCTATCGCGTTATTAGCACAAGCATCACATCAAATTGCTAATGGTAATCAGTCATCAAATATGCCTGTAACACAAGATATAGAAATAAAACAGTTGGTTGCAAGCCTATCGAAAATTCAACAAATACAACAACAACTCGATGCGCAAAATCGCTTTACTGAACAAGTAATGAATCAATTACCAGTAGGGATTATGCTTATTAATGAACAAGGTATGATTGAATTTGCCAATGATAAAGTGCGTGAAATTTTTGATAACATAGAGTTATTAACACAACCAATTAAAAATTTATTACCCTATCTGGATGACATATCTAATATATCTGACATAAAAACATTAGCTCAAACGCAAGATACACGTCTTTTTATGTCAGAGGTTTCAAGTAGCCAGATTATGCGCAATGGCAAAGCACAGACACTAATGGCGATTAACGATATTCAGATACGAGAAAAAGCAGAACAGCGTCTTAAATTCACTGAGTTTGTGGTAGATAAATCTCCTGATATTGTTTTCTGGGTGAACACTAGCACAGGTAATATTAGCTATGCTGATGAAACAGCATATGAAGTATTAGGATATAAGACAGATAGTTTATTACACTACCCTATTACTGAATTAGACCCTTCTATTGATAATTGGCAAGGATTATTAGCACGACTAATGGACGAAATTGTGATGCAGCGAGAAAGTGAATTTCTGTGTGCTGATGGTTCATTCTTACCTGTCGAAGCCAGTTTGTTCTTAGTCAGTTTTGGTGGTCGTCAAACACTCATTATTAGTGCTAGAGATATTCGAGAGAGTCGTGCTCTGCAGACTGAAATGCAGGCACAGGTTACAACATTGCAAGAAAGCCGCCGTGCAACCACAAATATGCTACTCGATTTAGAAGTTGCTAAAAAAGAAGTTGAAGCAATCCATCGCCATACCAGAGAATCAATTGAATATGCCTCACTTATTCAACATGCACTCATTCCTGACGAGGCATTATTTAAGGAAGCATTTGGCGATTATATGACCTTTTGGCGACCAAAAGATTTGGTTGGCGGTGATATTTATTTCTTTACTAAGTTGCGTCATGATGATGAAATGCTATTGATGGTAATCGACTGCACAGGTCATGGTGTACCGGGTGCTTTTGTGACAATGCTCGTTAAAGCAATTGAACAACAAATCGTTGCCAATATTAAATTTACTGATGAAGCAGTTAGTCCTGCTAGCATTCTAACGACATTTAATCAAACCCTTAAATTCTTACTTAAACAAGAAAAGATAGACTCAATTAATAATGCAGGCTTTGATGGTGCTGTTATTTATTATCAGCGACAAGAAAAAATTATTAAGTTTGCAGGTGCTGAAACGCCATTATTTTACACTCAAAATGATAAACTCTTGACGATTAAAGGTGATCGACACTCTGTAGGCTATAAAAAATCTGATGCCAATTATGTTTTTACTGAGCATATTATTCCTGTAGAGTTGGGGATGCGTTTTTATCTCACCACCGATGGTTATTTAGATCAAAATGGCGGTAATAAAGGCTTTCCATTAGGTAAAAAACGATTTACGCAACTGATTACTGAATATGGACACCTTCCTTTTACGCAACAGCAAAATCAATTCAAACAGTGCTTAACTGAGTATCAAGGGGATGAAATTCGCAATGATGATGTCACTGTTATTGCTTTTACTATTTAATGATCATTAAATGGAGATATGTTTTGCGCTTAGTGTTACCAACTATTCTGTTATTCATTTTACTAGGCGTCTTGATTGCCAATGCAGTAGTGTGGCTATTAGAAAACAATCACACTGAACAGCAATTAACTGAATTAACTAAACTCTCCGAAACATATGAACAACAACTACAAACATTGACAAGCTTCTCTTTAGCAGTCGGAGGGTTAAAAACATTAGGATTAAGTGATAGTTGTATTAAAGAACAAGTTAAAAATGAACATAGCGACAACGACCCAAGTGCGTTAGCAAAATTAGCCATTATTCAGCATCTATTTTCTGCTGATGGTGTTTATATTATTTCGGGTGAAGGGCGCATTGTTGCGCATCAAACCGCCGAAAAATCCTCTGTTGGTGTCAATGTCGCATTTAGACCTTATTTTCAGCAAGCCATGAAAGGTATCGCCAACGTTTATCCTGGTGTAGGCAGTAGTAGTGGTGAACGTGGGTTATATTTTGCTGTTCCGATTTACGAAACTGACATACCTAATAGCACGATTATTGGCGTATTGATGATGAAAAAAGATATTAATCAAGTTATTACGTTACTTAATACTTTTAATGGTCATGCGTTATTGTTATCACCGCAAGGAGTGGTATTTGCTAGCTCTGATCCAGACTTGTTATACCGTGTTATGCCACCTGTGTCCGATGCAAGTATAGAAGCCATTCGCAAACTCAAGCAATTTGGAAAATTATTCAATAACAACAATGAAATCAAGCCGCTTCCTTTTCAATGGCAAGAAAAAAATAAATATATTCACTGGAGTGAACAAACTTATCATGCAGTAAGTGCCAATATAGACTGGTCAGATCCATTGGGCGATTGGAAACTATTGCTATTAAAATCTGATCTATTCGTCTTATCAAGAAATTACACGTTATTAGTTTATGGTGGCATTCCTGTTTTATTTTCTTTGTTAGGATTACTTTTTAGTTGGCAACTCGTGCAATTTCGTCATTATCGACAGACACAAGGTCGATTGACGATGATGGGGATTGCACTTGAAAATAGCCCAATGGGTGTCATGATGACTGATGCGCATAAAACAATTCAGTGGATCAACCCAGCACTTGAAAAAATGACTGGCTATCCTATCGAAAAATTAATCGGACAACAACCAACACTATTACGCAGCGGACAAACGCATGACACTATTTATAAGGATCTTAGTGCTAGCTTACTAGCAAAACAATCGTGGTATGGTGAGTTTGTTAATCGTCGTGCAGATGGCTCACATTTTTGGATAGAGAGTACTATTTCTCCTGTATATGATAAACAACAGCTTATGGGCTATGTGTCAATGAGCGATGATGTTAGTGAAAAACGTAATACCTTAAAAAAACTAGAATCACAACTTGCGTTAACCGAAGCCAGCTCTCGCTTTTTAGCAGCCATCAAATCGGGGCAAAATCCACAACTGCTTGCCGAACAAGCATTAGTTGAAGCCATGAGTTTTTTAAATATTCCTTTTGCTGCAATTTACGCAACATTACCCAGTGATGGCTTAGTTGTATTAGGGTGTCTTGGTAATCAAACTAAAGAATTACTACTAACACCAGAAAAACGCTCATTGATTGATAGTCTTATGCTTCACGCTTTACCACTCACACTTTCTACTTTACCAGTATCTAATGCAAAGACGATTAGTAGTATTATGATGCTTCCTATTGGCAACGGTAAAACAACATGTGGTTTACTTGAGATTGGACTATTAGCCCCCTTAACGCAAGAAAAATTGACCTATCTTGATAGTATCATTCGTGAATTTGCATCTGCTTTGCGCTTATCACTCGATTTATTAATGCGTCAAAAAATCGAAACAAGAGCGATTGAAGCAGAAGCGCGCACACGACTTCTTATCGAGGCGGTTGATGATGGTATATTAGGATTGAATGCACAGGGTATTATTACTTTTGCCAATCCAGCAGCGGCTAAATTATTAGAGTGTGAATCGATACAGGCTCTAAGTGATAAGACTATTATACAAATGTTATTTCACAATGATAGCCAAGCAATGATGGATACAGGGATAATGACTTCGTTAAACTATGGCGAAAAGCAGCACAGTGAGCATAACCTAATAACGCAAAAAGGAAAATCATTCACCGCTGAAATTACTTCTATTCCGATGAAAACCAATAAAGAATGGGATGGCATTGTGGTCGTCTTTAGAGATATTAGCGAGCGACAGCGCGCCCAGCAACAACTAGAAGCACAAATGAATGAGTTAACACGGTTCACTGAGGTTGCCGTTGGTAGAGAACTCAAAATGAGTGAACTTAAAGAAAAAATAAATGCGTTATTAATCGCATCAGGTCGAGAAAAAGAGTATGTCACTACACAATAATAGCGTTCGTTCCAACTTAACAAGACTTAACACAGCGCTCAATAGAAACACAAAAAGCAGCGTTTGTCATACTGTTATTGGATGTGTAATGACTCTGATTGTTTGTCCTGCGCTTGCTGCCGATACGTCACTTGATAATTTGTTAATGATGCCATTAGATCAGTTAACTGCTGTAGATACTCAAGTTGAAAATGGCAGCAAAATGGTTGATGACTTTAAGGAATTAGCGCAAGCGGTGACGGTACTTTCTGCATCCGATATTCGTGCTTTTGGTTATCGTACCCTTGCCGAAATTATTGGCAGCCTACCAGGAATTCATACGTCGAGTGATCATGCCTATACCTATTTAGGGGCACGGGGAATGATTGCATCGGGTAGTTTTAACTCTCGTTTATTGATCACAATCGATGGCATGCAAACGAATGATAATATTTATCAGCAAGTAGGATTAGCAGGGCAAGAGTTTCCACTCGATGTGGACTTGATTGATCGCGTTGAGTTTATCCCAGGACCTGGTTCTGTCGCCTTTGGTAACAACGCATTTTTAGGTGTCGTAAATGTAATTACGCGCTCTGCTGCTAGCCGTGAGCATGGTGAAATTGCATCCTCTATTGATAGCAACGGGGAACTTGTTGGGCGTGGTACTGCTAATTTTGCTGTAGGTGCAGGTCATGCGATGGTATCACTGACACAATACAATCATCATGGTGTTGCACATAATTATCCTGCTTACAATGACACGCCCTCAATGACAACACAACCAGAAGTGGATCGAGATAATAATCAGAAAGTCTTTGTCAAGTACGAAAAAGGACCTTTATACTTCAATTTTATTTATAGCGACCGTGTTAAGGGTGTGCCTAGTGGGGTAGCTGATACACAAGTGAGCAATCCTTATAATCAATTTAAAGATACTTGGCTTATTAGTAACCTTAACTACCGTTTAGTGGATACAGCAAACACAGAATTAGTTACGCGCTTACATTGGGGAAATTATCGTTTTAATGCGCAATATGCTTATTCAGACACTTCAATTGGTGCAGAAGCATCCGAAGGTAGTTGGGTTGGTATTGAACTAAAAGGCGTTTGGCGAGGCATTAAAGGACATAGCCTATCGGCAGGTGTGCAAACACAAGAAAACTACCGTCAATGGCTATACTCTTCAGCAATTGATACTAGTGGCAGTAAAATAACCTATATTGATTCAAGCCGTCAAACGCAAGTGTTTGCTGCATGGCTTGAGGATCAGTTTCAGATTAGTGCGCAAGGAAAATTGATTGTTGGTGCCAGAGTTGATCAAGATATGCAACAACGCACCCACCTTAGCCCACGTTTAGGGGGGGTATATCAACTTGATAGCCGTAATACATTAAGAGCAAATTTAGCCCGTAATTTTTTATCTCCTAGTGATTATGAGTTGCGCTATGCGAATACTGACATAGCATTAGCAGCGCAAGCCCCCAATCCACTACTTATTCCTGAAAGTATGGAGTCGC
>CAMCGI010000073.1 GCA_945874205.1 Francisella tularensis subsp. holarctica | reverse complement strand
AACTAGCACAAACCACATCATCAGCAATAGCCGCCGCCAACACCTCTTTTTCACCAACCTTAACACGAACGTAAGCAACTGCCTGCGATAGCGTGCCTTGGGTTAGGGCATGCTCTTGATAATCGAGCACTTGTGCATCGACTGCCAATCCATTAATTAAGGCTTCTATTGCCCCTGCACCCTGACCTTTTACCATACGCCCGTCTGCTAGGGTAAATGCCAAATTATCGTGTTTATCGCTACTATCAAGTGTATAAGCTGTAAGCATCCACTCGGGGTGGGGCTGTGTATATGTCTGCTGAAACAAGTCATAAATTTGTGCGCTTTTAACCTCTAGTCCTGTGCTTTCACTGAGCTTTTGTACTTTCGCTGCCAAGGGTTGTTGCATCCACTTGGGCAAGCGCAGCCCATAATCGCGTTCGAGTACAAAGGCTGTTCCCCCTTTACCAGACTGACTATTCACACGCACAATTGCTTCGTAGCTGCGTCCAATATCGCGTGGATCAATCGGTAAATAAGCCACGCGCCAAGGCTCATCACTTGGCTGCAAACGCAAACATTTACCAATGGCATCTTGATGACTACCCGAAAAAGCGGTGTAAACCAACTCGCCCAACCACGGATGGCGTGGGTGCAACTCCATATTGGTACACAGACTCACGACACGAATGATTTCATCGGGGTTACTTAAATCAAGTTGTGGGTTAATGCCTTGACTGTACAAATTCATTGCTAGGGTGGTAATATCGCAATTACCTGTACGCTCACCATTACCCAGCAATGTACCTTCGACACGTTGCGCCCCTGCGAGCATCGCAAGCTCCGCTTCTGCCACAGCACAGCCACGATCGTTATGGGTATGTACACAGACCACTACTGCATCACGATACTTCAATTGACTACTCACGTATTCCACTTGGTCGGCAAAGATATTGGGGCTAGCCACCTGCACTGTCGAGGGTAGGTTAATAATCGCAGGCTTATCTGCTGTTGGCTGCCACACATCGAGCACCGCATTACATACTGCCAAAGCATACTCAGGTTCTGTCTGTGTAAAGCTTTCTGGCGAATACTGAAAACGCCACTGTGTCTGTGGATAACTTTGTGCGTAAGTCTTGAGTAGACTTGCCCCTTGTACCGCTAGTGCCATAATTTGCACTTTGTCTTGCCCAAATACCCATTCACGTTGTGTCTGTGAAGTTGAATTATACACATGGACAATCGCTTGCTTTACACCTTCGAGTGCCTGATAGGTACGTGCAATGAGTGTCTCACGCGCTTGCACCAATACTTGAATGGTGACATCATTAGGAATTTGTTTTTCTTCGATGAGCCAACGTACAAAGTCATAATCAGGCTGACTGGCAGCAGGAAAACCCACTTCGATTTCTTTAAAGCCCATATTTACCAACAATTGCCAAAGCTTTTTTTTCTGCTCAACACTCATTGGCTCAGGTAATGCCTGATTGCCATCGCGCAAATCGACACTGCACCATGTTGGTGCTTGGCTTAATTCACGTGTTGGCCACTGACGATTAATCAGCTTCACTGCTGGAATAGCTTGATATTTTTGAGCATTGAATACAGACATAATGGCTTCTCCTAAGAATGACTATAGTTTATGTCATTATTTTGAGTTTATTATTGCTATTTATGGCTTGTTTTGTGTTAAATTTAGCATAATATGCTAATAAGGTATCGATTATGCACAATTTAGATAAATTCGATTACGCTATTATTAGCGAGCTACAAGCAAATGGGCGTTTAACGAATCAAGAGTTAGCAGAACGTATTGGCTTATCACCATCGCCCTGCTTACGGCGTGTGAAAGCGTTAGAAGATGCGGGTATTATTGCAGGCTACAAAGCCATTATTAATGCCGAAAAGCTTGGGCTATCGCTCATGGCACTCATTCATATCTCGATGGATAAGCACACCCCTGAGCGTTTCGAAAATTTTGAACGCAGCGTCAGCGTTTTACCCGAAGTGTTGGAATGTTTACTTATTACGGGTCAGTCGGCTGACTATCAACTCAAAGTGCAAATAAAGGACATGCACGCTTATCAAGAACTGCTACTACACCGCATTACCCGTATCGAGGGTGTGAGCGGTGTCCATACCAGTTTTGTCCTTAGAAAAGACTTCATTAGCACACTGTAGACAAACTAAAATCACTCACAAGCGATACTTTTTATACTTTAAATTGATTAACCTGTCTATCTAATCCCTTAGCAAGTGATTGTAAGTTTTCACTCGCTGCTAGCGTGTGACGCATGGCACTACTGCTTTCCTCGGTCATGCGAGCGATATCAGCCACTTCATCGGCAATACGATCTGCTTCTTGCAATTGATTTTTCATAGCGACTGCAATTTCATGAATACGTTCTGACGTGCGTGTTGAAGCATCACGAATATGACTCAGTGATTGGGCAGCGTTATCACTATACTCCACACCCATTTGCACTTGAGTAACAGTTGTTCTCATACGCGCAACAGCAGCATCTGTTTCATGGCTAATGGTGTGAATAACAAGACTAATTTCTCGTGTTGCTTGACTCGTACGAACCGATAAAGTACGCACTTCATCTGCAACAACCGCAAAACCACGCCCTTGTTCTCCTGCACGTGCAGCTTCAATAGCAGCATTCAGTGCCAATAAGTTAGTTTGTTCCGCAATATCTCGAATAGTGCTCACAATACCACTCACACGCTCTGACTCTTCGCCTAATTTTGCAATAACATCTGCCATTTGTGATACTTCTAATGCAAGATGTTGGCTATTATCGGCAGCTTGACGAACAATAAAAGAACCTTGATCGGCAACACTCCATGCTTCTTGTGAAATATCAGAGGCTTGTTGCACACGTGCATTCACATCACTCACATTACTACGGATGCTTTTAACTGACTGTGCTACTTGATCCGCACGATGACGTTGGCGCTCGGCAGCCATAAGAATATTATGCGCTGTTATTGTTAGCTCAGATGCGGCATTACTGACTTCTTCGCTACCACGATTGATATGTTTAAGTGTTGTTTGTAAGCGCACAACTAAAGAATTAAAAGCCTTACCCATGTAATATATTTCATCTTGGTTTACGCCTAAAGGCACAGGATGTGTTAGGTTACTTTCTTTTTCCATTCGCATCATTGACTGCTGAAGCTGAACTACGGGTTGGCTAATACTTTGCGCAATATGACGCACAATTAAAAATAACACACCCTGAAATATAAACTGTAAAACCCATAATGCAATATTAAGCACACTTAATGAAGCTTCTTGTTCCTTCATATCTACAACAAGACTGACAACCGCTAACACTTCACCTTGTTTGATAACAGGACAACTCAAACAGCTTGCATTAGCGTAACTTTTGTCGCCAATAACAGGAGAAATAACACGCAATTGCGCCTCATTTTGTTCGTTTTTTTCGTGTATTAATTTAGGTTGTGCTGTTTGCATTACTTCTTTTTCTGCTGCAGTTAACGCTGTTGTATTGACACCAAGCGTTAATAAACCTGACAATGAATCAGACTGCGTTAAGGTTAAACTTTTAACATCATTAAGTTGTTGCAATTTATTAAAATACAATTGGCGAATGGTATCATCAGTTAAGGTGTTCGTTGCAATAAGCATCTGCGCACCAATCTCAGCACTATCTATCAATGAGTTAGCACGCGCTTCCTCTCCTTGATAAACCTGTGTTTGAAATTGATTCATGACAAAAAATTGGGCAGCTAGGGTCATAATAGCAATAAAAAATTGTGTCATAATTTGCAAACGATTTTGCATTTGAAGATGATGCCACCAATGAGTGAATGCTTGCATGAGTTTTATTCCCTGATAACCAGTATGTATTTTGATCTTAACAAAATTGTAAGCATTTTTTGTGCCATAAAAACACTATTTATTCATCCAAAGCCGAACCCACAATCCTATTGTGCTGGTATAACCTAATTCTGTGCTACTAATATTACCCTGCGCATCAATAAATACATCAGTGGGTAGTGCCTTGCTACCAAAAGCAGCTAACCATTGTCCATCACGATCGAGCAACATGTGTTGAATATTATCCTCAGGATGCTCACTGAGCCATTTACTTAAATCTTCAGGCTCGGTATTGCTCGCCACTAAAATAACAGGATAATAATCGCTAATTGTTTCAATATTGCCGTGCATAGCATGGCACACAGGACACCACGGTGCAAAAAAATGTATTAATACAGGCTGCCCTTTAAAATCGCTCAACTTAAGCTGAGTTTGTGCGACTGTTGTGCCAGCTAATAAGGGTGCCTGTCCTATTGCCAGAGATTGATGTTGCCAAGCTCGAATGGCAATAATAATCAACACAATAATACCTGCCTCAATTAACCAACGTAACCAGCGTGGGCGCGGCTTCTGATTTACAGTTTCAACAGGTTCTGTTTTATGCATACTTTATCTCATTTTGGTTATTTTAACTTTACAACACGTTATTATTGATAATTTTCAAACTTACCTTGAAAGGTAAGAATTATATTTCCTATTAGGGCTTTACTAAAAATAATACAATATTTTTTAAGGACAATGTTATGTAGAAGAGAAAGAAAAATCGCCTTACTTATCAGTACACTTGTTCTAATATATTAATATTAACAGGAACAAGTATATTTTTATGGCATAATGCTCAAGTAAATCGGGATTAATTAGTTCTGAGAACCTAACCTAGCCACTTCAATCAAAATAAGAATCAGTCCAGCAATATAACCATCATATCAATGCTTGGGCAAAGAGAGTGTATTTATGAAAAAAATTTCTTATCATGATGTTATCGAGCATACTCGGTTTAAAAAACACTATATTCCTTATGCTGAGTTAGCAAGCTCTCCCGATGCTGCTTACCAAAAATTACAGATTTCAAGGCAAGATGCCTACCGTCTGATCATCCCCTATCTCAAACAAAAGTCTTTTGAACAGCTTAAAGCCGTTATTCCGTTAGCCTTATATCTTGGTTTGTTTCAGATGATGATCTTGCGTCAACCAATTGAACAAGCGAGCATCATTGTCGCGGGTTTATTGGCTGTTATTGTTGGTCTCATGTTTTTTATGGAAGGGTTGCGACTCGGATTAATGCCTTTTGGTGAGGTAATTGGTAATAAACTACCCCAAAAATCATCGCTGAGTGTTGTTTTGCTCATTACCTTTTTGCTTGGGATTAGTGTTACCTTTGCCGAGCCTGCAATTGGTGCGCTGAAAACGGCAGGTGCTAATCTTGTTCCTTCTGCTGCGCCTTATCTTTATCTGATGTTAACGGAATGGTCGGGCGCTTTGGTTTTGGTGGTTGGTATTGGTGTGGGTTTGGCTGCCGTTGTTGGTACATTACGTTTTATTTACGAATGGAGCTTAAAGCCCCTTATTTTTATTACCCTGATACCAACCATTGCTGTTACCGTCTATAGTGCGCTCAATCCTGACTTATCGACCATGATTGGTTTGGCGTGGGATTGTGGTGCTGTCACAACAGGACCTGTAACTGTGCCATTGGTATTGGCATTAGGGATTGGTATTGCATCAGCAACAGGCAATGGTAACAGTTCGTTATCAGGGTTTGGTATTGTTACCCTTGCTTCTTTGTTTCCTGTGCTCGCGGTAGCCTTGTTGGGCGTATATATTTATAATACTCAGTCAGTTGCACACCTTGTCGATGCGACAACACTCATCTCATCAAGCATCAGTTTACCTTGGTATGAGCAGTCTCCTTATGTTGAAATCATTATGGGCTTGCGTGCGATTGTGCCATTAATTTTGTTTTTGATGTTCATTCTTATTTTTGTGCTGAAAGAGCGATTACCCAATGCAAAAATTATGCTATTAGGGCTTGGGTTTTCAGTCATTGGTATGATTATTTTTAATCTGGGCTTAACCTATGGCTTATCAATACTGGGAAGTCAATCAGGTAGTATTTTACCCAGTGCATTCACACAAATGGAACATATTCATGGATCGCCTTTTTATTGGTATTTACTTGGGGTTGTGATCGCGATTATCTTTGCCTTTATTTTAGGTTTTGGTGCGACACTTGCCGAACCTGCTCTCAATGCTTTAGGTAGCACGGTACAGACACTCACGAACGGTGTCTTTAAGAAAAAAACATTGATGGTTGCGGTATCGATTGGTGTCGGTTTAGGGATTGCGGTCGGTGTGTCAAAGATTGTATTTGAGTTACCCTTAGCTTGGTTATTGATTCCAAGTTATTTGTTTGCCGTATTACTGACCGTGTTTTCGACAGAATCTTACGTTAACGTCGCATGGGATAGTGCGGGTGTCACAACAGGTCCAATTACCGTGCCATTGGTGCTGGCATTGGGGTTGGGCTTAAGTGATGCAGTTAATGCAATTGAAGGATTTGGTATTTTATCAATGGCTTCGATTGGGCCGATTATTACGGTTTTATTGACAGGGTTATGGGTTGAATATCATGCTAACAATAAAAAGGCATAATTAAAGAAGGGTGTATGACTACTAAAAATGAAATGACGATTCTGACCGATGTTGCACTTATTACGTGTATGATTCAAAAAGGTATGGCGGATGCGGTTGTGACAGCAGCTCGTGTTGCGGGAGCGCAAGGAGCATCTATTCATTATGGTCGTGGAGCAGGTGTTCGAGAAAGATTAGGGTTACTCAGTATCACTGTCGAAGCTGAAAAAGAAGTGGTTCAAATTATGGTATCTAAACAACAACAAGAAGAAGTATTTACTGCTATGTTTATTGCTGGAAAGCTTGATACTCCTGGAATGGGAATTATGTTTATTACGCCATTAGAACGTGCAGCAACTTATATTCCACCAGCAGTTCGTCGTAAAGTTAACTTAATGCAAAAAAAAGTACAACTTGAGAATGAACAACATGCAGTGTAATTGCTCAGCCGCTAAAATGATTGTTTGCACTCTACCAAGAGGACTGGCGTCAGACGTAATAAAATCATTATATGAGCGTGTTGAATTAATTAATATTCAACATGATACAGGGCGTGGCATTTATAGTAATCATGATACCGTAAATCCAATATGGCAAGAAATTGACATGCTCAGTATTATCGTCTCACCTGAGCATGCAGATCATGCCTTTTGTACACTGTATGAGCTGACGCAAATGCATATAAATCATGATCGCTATATTTATCAAATTCACCTGCCATATGCAACACACTTTGAATTACCAAAACTAGAGTCACATCTATTGCAATAATCCGTTAGTATCTATCAAAGAGATAGAGTAACGCAATGCCAAAAAACAAGGAATTACACTATGATGACCGCCCCCACTTATCCTGCCTTACAACTTAATCTTAAAGAGGATAAACGCTTAAGAGCGGGACACCTGTGGGTTTACAGCAATGAAGTCAATATTGGCGCAACCCCTTTGAAAAGCTTCACTGCTGGCGAAATTGTCTGTGTACTCGATGCCCACGGTAAACCGATGGGAATGGCAACCATTAGCCCAAATGCATTGCTATGTGCGCGTCTGCTCACACGCGAAGTGCGTGTTATCGATACCGACTTCTTTATCAAGCGTCTCAAAACTGCGCTTACTTTGCGCACACAATTATTCGAGCAACCACATTACCGCTGGGTGCATGGTGAAGGTGATTTTTTACCAGGGTTAATCATCGATCGTTTTGGTGATGATATTGTGGTACAAACCAATACCGCTGGTATGGATAAACTTAAAGATGACATTATTGCTGCGATTATCAAACTGGTCAATCCGAGCAGTATTACTCTGCGCAACGATAGTCGTGGTCGTGAACTCGAAGGGCTAACGTCTGAAGTGGTCACTGTGCATGGTACTGCACCAGCACATCTTGCTTTGTCTGAAAATGGAGTCACTTTTCATGCCCCTGCGTTAGACGGACAAAAAACAGGCTGGTTTTATGATCATCGTTTGATGCGTGAACGTCTAAAACATTATGTGCAAGGCAAGCGCGTACTCGATGTCTTTGCTTATTTAGGTTCGTTTGGGGTGCAAGCAGCCGCTTTTGGTGCGAAAGAAGTGGTGTGCGTGGATGTATCGCCTTTATCTAGCGACTGGGTTGCCAAAAACGCAGCACTCAATGGTGTGCAAGATGTCGTCAGCAGTATCACAGGCGATGCGTTTGAAGTCATGGAGCGATTATTAGCTGAAGGCAAAAAATTTGATGTGGTCATTGTTGATCCGCCTGCTTTTATTCCTAAAGCCAAAGACATGGCGAAAGGGCAGGCAGCCTATCAAAAACTCAATGCGCTCGCAATTCGCTTAACGCAAACAGGGGGCATGGTGTTTTCGGGAAGTTGTTCAATGCATTTCGCCCGTAATGACTTATTAGCCACAGTACAAAAAGCGGCGCGTGCTAATGATCGCATGGTGCAATTGATTGAAGAAACGCATCAGGCGCAAGACCATCCAGTGCATCCTGCCATTAAAGAAACGCAATACTTAAAAGGCATGGTGTTTCGAGTATTGATGGGAGACTAACCTATCCATCCTTTAGATTAAAAGTAGACACATCACTTAGTAACTTAGTTCGTGTGGTGTGTCTGTTAAACTAGCAATCAATCACCTCAAACCCCACTACACTTTTTTCTGCTTTGCTCAATTCAATACCAAGTAGGTGAATGGGTTGTCCTTTATCGCGGTATTTAGCGGCATAGTCTTTGGCTTTAATTTGTGCCATTGCTTCACCTGTTGCTTTGTCGGCGACTACCTTAAACTCGATAATGTAAATGTGATGGTTGAATAATACCGTCATATCAATGCGCCCTTTATTGGTTGCA
>CAMCGI010000072.1 GCA_945874205.1 Francisella tularensis subsp. holarctica | reverse complement strand
ATGGACCAATGGTACGCTCTTCAACAATTTCCATGGGGGCAGACAATGCACCTGCACGCAATAGCAAGGCAAGATTACGACCTTCATGAACGCTATCTAAGCCTGTAATTTGAAAACGATTGGCAAACTGGTCACGAATAACCGCTGCGTTAATCACATCCTGTGTGGTAACACGTTTTTTGACTTGCTCACCATTAACGGTTTGTGTTTCGATGCGCGATTCGATAAAGACTACTGCCATGCGATTGCCCACGTTTGCCTTCGTGGTTTCGAGCATTTTGCGCCCACCTGCCTCATCTAGGTTAACACTCACCATAGGTGAGCCACCTTGAGAATCTAAACCAGATTTAGCATCGGTAACTGAACTACCTGTCAGAATCACATCATTTTTAAGTAATAGTTGACGACCTTCACGCATTGAATAGAGTTTACTGCCTGCGACACTACGACCTGCAATCGCAGCATCGACATCCCCTTTTTCATCAACCAAACGAAACTCAAGCGTTGCTGTTGCGCCCAAAATTTCTTTAGCGCGTGCTGAGTCTTGCACACCAGGTAGCTGTACCACAATGCGACGCTCGCCCTGCTGTTGAATAATAGGCTCTGCTACGCCTAACTCGTTAACACGATTGCGCAAAGTAGTTACGTTTTGCTGTACTGTTGATTTCTTGAACTCAGCTAACGCCGCTTTAGATAGCTGCCATATACTGACCAACCCATCCGAATCGACCTGTTCCATATCACTCAAACTATTACCGACAAGATTGCGCAACTTACCCATTGCTTCTTCTTGACCATCGCGTAAGCGAATAATGAATTGGTTTTTATCGTTTAGGGTCACTTCCTGATAGCGCACTTGTTCATTACGAAATAATCGCTTTAAATCAGTAATATGACGCTGGTAATGATTAGCCACAGCTGTGTCCATATCAACATCAAATAAAAAGTGAACACCACCACGTAAGTCTAAACCCAGTGGTGCTGGTTTACCACCAATCGCATGCAGCCAAGCGGGCGTACTCGGTGCTAAATTGAGCGCAACAATAAACCCACGCCCTAATCCTGCTTTGAGTGTATCCTGCGCCTTCAACTGTGTTTCGGAGTCATTTAAACGAATCAAAATTTGATTATTCTCTAACGCAACAGATTTAAGCGAATAGTTCGCTTGCGTCAATGCATTTTGCACACTTTCTAACTCACGCTGACCGAGTGCATCACCTTTAACAGATGACACTTGAATTGCAGGGTCTTCGGGGTAGATATTGGGCAAGGCATATAAGAAGCCTAGAAAACACAACAACAAAACCAGTGCCACTTTCCATGCAGGATAAATATGGGCACTAGAACGCGTATTAGGCTGGATAACCATAGCAAAGAACCTTAATAGGAGATATCAGAAAAAAACGAAAGGGGCAAAAAGCCCCTTTATCACAAAAACAACATTAAGCGTCAGCAATAGTGCCTTTTGGCATTACGCTTGCAATACTTTGCTTTTGAACTTTTACAATAACGTTGTTGCTAACTTCAACATCAATAAAAGCATCCCCTAGCTCAGTGACACGACCTAAAACACCACCAAAAGTGACAACTTCGTCACCTTTTTTTAAGGTTTCAGTCATTGCTTTATGTTCTTTAACACGTTTTTGTTGCGGACGAATCAATAAAAAATAAAATACAGCAAATAAAACAACCAACATCAAAATACTCATCATATTTTGTTCAGTTGTTGGTTGCACGCCATCTGCAGCTTGTGCTGCGCCAATTAAAAAATCGATCACGATGATAAAACTCCTTGCGTTAAAGTTGGCTTATTATGCCATAAAATGAGGGGTTAGTGACTAAAAGCACCCTGCAACTAAAGCAATACCATTTTTAACCAGCATTGGGGATGAACACTTCATTAGGTTCTTATCTAAAAAACAAACCTTATTTGACTGCTTTAATGCTATCCAAAACCTTAGTTAATTCAGCATCATGTTTATCATCAAACTCTTTATCTGTGATCCAATAAGTGGTAACCAAAAGTTTTTTACCCACTGGTGTAAAAATAAAGCCAACTTTAGCTGCACCAAACTCTTTACTGTCCGCTGAATAAGAAATTAATGATGACTTAATACCACCCACTAAAAAATCTTTTGTTTCTTTCGGCTGTCCGTTAATTTTGATGCCATTATCTTTGACAAGCCAATCAATATTTTCATCAATTAAGGCATTCATATCCTTTTCTGAAGCCACGACTTCAAAGAAAATAGAAGTCACACCATCTGGCGACTCACAAGAAATACCTTTTTCTGTTTCTTCTGGTTTCCAAGAAGACGGCACACTAATCGTAGCAGCAGCATGATCTGCTGGCACATTCACCGTTATCGCAAAAGCCGACCCTAGTACAAAAAAAGACAAGACAATTGCAGCAATCGACTTGATAATACTCATGATAACTTCCTCATACAAATTAAAAAACTCAAAAAACCTACACATAATACAACATTATTCAGTCATATTTTGGGAATCTGTAAAAATCTACTCCTGATTTATTGTATAACGTCAGTTACTATTCTTTACACGTTGCCAGCGCATCAAAACAAACGCAAACATAAAAAAAAGAATACTTAATAATGGCATATCGTGCCAACGCACATAGGGTGTATTACCCGAATAACTTTGTACCGTCATTAAATGCCCAGCTAAAAAATCATCAGGAAAAGCAGCGATCGTACCTGTTCCGTCAATATGTGCAATGCCTGTATAACCTCGATTGGTAACGCGGACAACTTCACGCCCTAACTCACGCGCACGCAAGCGCGTCATTTGCCAATGCTGTCCTGCCATTGCACTAGGATAGAACCAGCCATCGTCACTGACAATTAACCACCAATCTGTTTCGCCAGTGACAGCTGCCATTTCATAACCAAAATCTGCTTCATAACACACCCCTAAGCCCACTTTATTACCCATAATCGTTTGTACTTTGGGAGTTTGTCCTACCGAGAATTGCGCCATCGGCATATTAATCAATTTGGCTAGTGCTGCTAATACAGAAAATCCAGGATAATACTCACTAAAAGGCACGAGATGACGCTTATCGTAGCGTACAGAACCATCTAAACTCACAATGCTATTAAAATATGCTCGCCCCTCGATAGTATCTTCGCGCAAAGCTGATCCTGTTAAAATGATATTATCATGCTCACGTGCCTTAGTAATTAATGGCTGTAACTCTGTCATGACACTATCTAAAAAAGTAGGAATCGCCGTTTCTGACCAAACAATAATGGGAGACTGAGACAGTAAAGGAAGTGTTGCCATTTGGTAAGTTTGCAATATCGAAGATAACGCTTGTCTATTCCATTTAATATTTTCAGAAAGTTGACCATGTACCAAAGCAACTTGCTGCTTATCTCCCTTAACCTGAACCCATTCAATCAGTCCTAGCTGTCCTGATACGCCCCAAAAAATACCATAAAGTACGGCTGCAATCGTCCAATTTTTACTCGATAATGCCCATACAACTAAGCCTGCACTGAGTGCAACCGCAAAACTAACCCCCAAACTACCTGCTATTGGAGCCCAACCAGAAAGCCATGTATCTGTATGAGAATAGCCTACCAATAACCAAGGAAAACCTGCCCAAATAACAATCCTCAACCATTCACCCATAACCCATAATGCAGGCAACCACAATACCGCCCAGACAAAACGAGATAGTAAATAACGCGCCCCCACAGCAAGCGCCCCGACAACGGCGACAAAGCTTGCTAAGAGCAGAACAAAGGCAAGTGCAACTAACCATGCGAACCCTAGTGGCACACCACCATAAATACCTAAACTAACACCTATCCAACTAATACCAAAACCAAACAGTCCAATTCCAAATGCTAGCCCTTCGCGCAATCCTTGTTTCCAATCTATCGCACTAGCGAGTAATAACCAAAGCCCCACCATTGCTAATAAAGTTGCTGGTGGAAAAGCATATGGCTCAAAGCCAAATACAGCTAAAGATCCTAATAATAAGGCGCTTATTAAGCGCCCCATAATTGTTGTTGTTAACCCTTGCCATAACTGTAATAAACGATTACTCACCATGCCCAATCTCATCTTCATTAATTTGTGTTACTTTAAATAGCTGTACCCGACGGCGATCAGCACGTAATACTTTAAATAGTAACCCAGATAAAGCGATACTTTCTCCTGTTTGTGGTACACGCCCAAAACGAGAAACAATCAACCCACCCAATGTATCAGCCGCTTCAATATCCAGCTTAACATCAAAAAAAGCGTTCACTTCTTCGATGCCTGCAACTGCTTTAACAGTAAATGTTTGTTCATCCATCTGCAAAATGTGTACGTCTGCTTTGTCATACTCATCTTCTATTTCACCCACAATACCTTCAATAATATCTTCGATGGTGACTAGCCCTGTGATACTACCGTACTCATCAACTGCAACTGCGATATGTAAATGACGACTCTGAAACTCACGCAATAACTCAGCAGCACGTTTACCTTCTGGCACATAAAAAACGGGACGCAATAAGGATGTTATACTTTCGAGTGCGTTAACTTGATTACGAATATAAGCAATCAACAAATCTTTACTCATTAAAATACCGACTAGATTATCCTTAGTATCACCTGTAACAGGATAACGAGAATGTTCTGTCTCTAAAATAATTGCTAACGTTTGAGCCAATGTATCACGTTCATTGAGCATTACCATTTGCGCACGCGGAACCATAATATCTCTTACGCGTTGTGCTGACAAAGACATTACCCCCTGCAACATCCGCCATGCTTCGATATCAATTACTTGTCGATTAAAAGCATCTTTAATTTGAGCTAGTAAGTCATCTCTGTCTTTAGGCTCATTATCAAACCAATTGGTAATCACACTTAACCAAGCACTCGGTTTTGAAGTTACATCACTCATCAAAAATACACCTTATTACGCTAACAGATAAGGATTAGCAATCATTACTTGTGCTAACAACTCTGCTTCTAATGCTTCCATTTCCAATGCTTCAACCTCATTTTCATGGTCATAACCTTGTAAATGCAATAACCCGTGTACGACTAAATGCGCGGCATGTTCGCTTAATAACTTATTTTGTGCCTGAGCTTCAGCAATAACAATGCTAGGGCAAATAATTAAATCGCCTAATAATTGCTCACGCGACACCCATCCTTCTGGCAGTTCAAAGGGAAAAGACAATACATTGGTTGGTTTATCTTTTGCACGCCATTCTTTATTGAGTTTCTGGCTTTCATCACGGCTAACAAAACTAATATTAACAACCCCTTTACCTTCTCCCATCCATGCCAATGCTGCCACATGCTTAAGCAAAGGAGTAACCATGCCTGCTACATAGTCATCTTGCCAATGAATATTAATCAACAAACGTGCTAACTGATTGTTACGACGTTTTGCTTGACGTGCTTGCTTTTGTTTTCTCAAAGCGCTCATATGCTTCCACTACTCTTTGTACTAAGGGATGACGTACTACGTCTTTTGCGGTAAAAAATGTAAACCCAATACCATCAATATCTTTTAAAATATCGACCGCTTGGCGTAAACCTGATAATTGCTTATTCGGCAAATCAACTTGACTCATATCACCTGTGATGATCACTTTAGAACCAAAGCCTACACGGGTTAAGAACATCTTCATTTGCTCTAATGTCGTGTTTTGCGCCTCATCTAACAAAATACAACTTTCATTGAGTGTACGACCACGCATAAATGCTAATGGTGCAATCTCGATAACATTGCGCTCAATCAACCGTGAAACCTGATCAAAGCCTAACAACTCATAAAGTGCATCATAAAGTGGACGCAAATAAGGATCGACCTTTTGTGCTAAATCTCCCGGTAAAAACCCCAGTTTTTCACCCGCCTCCACTGCTGGACGCGTCAAAACAATACGTCTGACCTTTTCGTTTTCGAGCAACTCAACCGCACGAGCAACTGCCATATAGGTTTTACCTGTACCTGCGGGACCAATCCCAAAAGTAATATCATTCGCGTGCATAGTACGAATATAGGCATCCTGATTAGCAGTACGCGCTCGAATCAGTTTTTTATGCGGACGCAATACTGCATAACCTGTTACCGCTAAGGCATTACCCGTTTGAGTTAAAGCAGGAATATCAACAATAGCGTTATTCGCACCCAACTCGGTAAGATACAGATGAATTGTTTCCGTATTCATCAAGCCCGAAAAAGACTGTTGATACAGCTCACGCACGGATTGCTCCGCTGCGATAAGTTGAGTAGCAGGTCCTTTAATTTGAAAATCAAAACTTAAGTGATTAATTTCAACACCAAGACGCGCTTCAATTTGTGCAAGGTGTTCTTCATGCCAACCACAAAAATTTTGTAACGCACCATTATCCTCTGGTGAGAGTTTGATACGTAAACTATCAATAACATGACTCATGATAAGGCATACATCTGAAAGAATTTTTGACGTGGACGACTAGCATAATATTCTGCTTCTGGCGTTGCGACTAACTCACCACGCAATGAGTTATTAGAGGCTGAGGTAATTCTCACATCAACAAACTGTCCCAAAATATCGCGACTCGCTTCAAAGTTGACAACACGATTATTTTCAGTTCGTCCTGCCATTTCTTTTGGATTTTTACGCGACGGACGCTCGACCAAAATACGTTGCACACTGCCTAACATGCCTGTTGAAATATCCATTGTCAATTGATTAAGACGATCTTGCAAACGCGCCAAACGTTGTTTTTTAGTTTCGAGTGCAACATCATCGGGTAAGTAAGCCGCTGGTGTCCCAGGACGTGCACTATAAATAAAACTAAATGAGCGGTCATATTTTAGGTCAGCAATCAGGTTCATGGTATCTTGATAATCTTGATCCGTTTCACCTGGGAAACCAATAATAAAATCACCTGATAATGATAAATCAGGACGTAACGCACGAATTTTACGAATGGTTGATTTATACTCTAACACCATATGCCCACGTTTCATCTGTGTCAAAATTCGATCAGAACCTGACTGAATCGGCAAATGTAGATGACTGACCAATTGGGGAATCGTAGCATAACAATCAATCAAAGATTGTGACATTTCATTCGGATGTGATGTGGTGTAGCGCAAACGTCCAATACCTGGAATGCGAACCAAAGCGTGCATCAACAGTGCCAAGTCAGCAATACTGCCATCTTCCATCACACCACGATACGCATTCACGTTTTGACCTAGTAAATTAATTTCACGTACGCCCTGCTCTGCCAAATGAGCTACTTCGGCAATCACATCATCAAATGGACGGCTTACTTCTTCACCGCGTGTATAGGGAACCACACAGAAAGTGCAATACTTCGAGCAACCTTCCATTACCGAAACAAAAGCACTCACCCCCTCGGCACGAGGTTCTGGCAGACTGTCAAATTTTTCGATTTCAGGAAAACTCACATCAATTACGGATGGTTTTTTGCCCTCACCCGATAATTGAGAAGCTTCATCAATCATTTGTGGTAAACGATGTAGCGTTTGCGGACCAAAAATCATATCCACATATGGTGCACGCGAGCGAATTGCTTCACCTTCTTGCGAAGCAACACAACCACCAACCCCAATCAAGCGACCTGGTTTTCGTGCTTTCCAGCCACGCCAAACACCGAGTGCATCAAACACTTTTTCTTGCGCTTTTTCACGAATAGAACACGTATTTAACAATACTAAATCAGCTTGATTAGGATCTTCTACTTGCTTAAAACCATGTGTTTTTTCAATCAATTGTAGCATTTTATCAGAGTCATATTCATTCATCTGACAACCGTAAGTTTTAATAAAGACACCGCGTATTTCGGACATAATGTAAGGGCGTTCCTATTTGTTTTGTATGAGTTTTGCACTATTTTACCAGAGAGAAGCAAAATACGCTTATGACAATTCAGAAAGTGCCGTTAAAGCAGCCTCTACACTAGCAACAGCAATCAACTCCAATCCGACAATAGGAGATTTAGGAACATTACCAACGGGCACAATCGCACGTGTAAAACCATGCTTGAGCGCCTCTTGCAATCGCTCTTGTCCATTTTGCACAGGACGCACTTCACCAGATAAGCCAATTTCGCCAAAAGCTAATAAATCGTGTGGTAAAGCACGATTACGCAAACTCGATACTATCGCCAATATTAAGGGTAAATCGGCGCTTGTTTCACTAACCTTAACACCACCCACTACATTGACATAGACATCCTGATCACCTGCTTGAACGCCACCGTGACGATGCAATACTGCCAGTAATAATGTCAAACGATTACCATCCAATCCCACAGCAACACGACGCGGTGCACCGTAGGCATTGTGATCAACCAAAGCTTGCAACTCGACTAATAACGGACGCGTTCCCTCCCATAATCCAAGCACTACCGCCCCTGGTGTCGGTTGTTGCCTATCTCGATTGAGAAAAATAGCCGAAGGATTTTTAACTTCTTTCATGCCTTTATCCGTCATCGCAAAAAAGCCAATTTCATTGACTGCACCAAAACGATTTTTAAGCGCACGCATCAACCGATAACGACTATCCTGTCCTTCAATAAAAATCACTGCATCAACAATATGCTCCAATACCCTAGGACCTGCAACTTCGCCACTTTTAGTGACATGCCCAACTAAGAATACTGCTGTGCCTGTTTGTTTTGCATAGCGCGTTAATACGGCTGCTGTTTCTCTTACTTGCACAACACTGCCTGCTGCTGAGGCGATACTATCCATCTGCATAGTTTGAATAGAATCAATGACCATTACCTGCGGATTGGTTTGTGTAGCGACGGCTAAAATAGTATC
>CAMCGI010000071.1 GCA_945874205.1 Francisella tularensis subsp. holarctica | reverse complement strand
TTAAGCGTTCATCGCCAAACTCACCAACACCATACTGATTGATTTTATTGAACTTTGTTGCTGTCATCTTATTTTTCCTAAAAATGTAACTTACACATCTCTATTTTACTGATTTTTATCATAAAAATAAATGTGTGCATACGGTAGGTCCCCGAGGGGAGGCTTACGCCAACGAATCTCAAGGCAAGTTTTCTGATTCTATGAAATCATATCAATCATGTCAATTGAGTATTTTGCGTCAACCCCATTTCTAAGACTTTGTTAGAGTCTAAAGATGCACCGCATGACCATTCTAATGTCCATCCAAAATCTGTCACTTCTGCTGTGGCAAACTCTTGCTCATCTTTTAATGGTGCGAAGCTAATTAATTGATTCGCTAAAGACTCAAGCGATACCTTTAGTGTTCTGTTTTTGTTATAAATTATCATTAATATCATTGGAGCAATGACAGAAACAGACTGTAGTTTTATTATTGATGTTTTTTTCATGTATGGTTTTGAGGTTATGTGTTTAATCATCAATGTGTGAATTTGTGGTATAAAAAGGTGATTGCTTCATTTGTTCTATTAGCGCATTCATGTATGGCGTATTGATCAACTCATCAAAACTATCTTTAATATGTTCGTCATCCAAAATATCACAATCACTTTTAGCAATATGATCTACTGTTGCTGAAAAATCAAAGCTGTCATCAAACATTCCGACCAATTTGGGCATAAAAGTAGATCCTTATAGCAAAAAATGCAATTCAAGTGGTTTATTCAATTCCAACAGGTAATTTTATCAGTAACTACCGCTGGTTTCAAAATAACTACACTTAGTAACAACACCCGCCATGTAATTATTGATTGTTTTTTTGCTTGCTTGTGTTATGATTTTCAACATATTAGTTAATGATTATTACTGTTATGATGGTCACTTTTGTTAGTCAATGTGAGAAAAAAGCCCTTGCGAGAACAAGGCGTGTGTTAGATGCGTTTGCGAATCGTATTGGTGATCGTACTTGGCAAACCATTATTACCGAAGACGGATTAGTCGCCGTTAAAAAGCTGTTGCGTAAAACGGTGACTAAAAACACCGCTGTTGCCTGTCATTGGATTCGTTCGCGCAGTCGAAGTGAACTGGTTTGGATTGTTGGTAATCGAAATCAGTTTAATAGCGAAGGGATTGTCGCGGTGAATAGAACGAGTAAAAAATTAAACCCCAATGATTGGGAAAATAACTGGCATTATCTCCCTTTAATTAAAGCATTAGTGGGTGTATCTGGATTATTGCATGATTGGGGTAAGGCATCGCAACTCTTTCAGGATAAACTAAAGCAAAACCTTAAACAAAGTGACCCATTGCGACATGAATGGGTTTCTTGCTTGTTGTTAAATGCCTTGGTGCAATTGTCGGGCGATCGCGCCAATGATGAGGCTTGGCTCAATTTATTATTGTCAGGTGATATAGACGAAGATAAGCTACTTGAAATTGCTAAAAAGGATGATAAAACGCCCTTACATGAACTCCCACCGATTGCCCAATGGGTGGCATGGTTGATATTAACGCATCATCGAATGCCTAACCCAATCTCTAAAGAAAAAGCAGATAGCTGGAGTACAGCAGAGAGAAAAACGATTGCTAGTATGCTGAAAAGCATTAAAGCAGATTGGGGATATGAGCGATTAGATGAAGAAAATCAAGCGCGTTTAGATCAGTGTTTTGTATTTCCTCAAGGCTTGCTTGGGCAGTCCATGAAGTGGCAGAAGTCCGTACAGAAATGGGCAAAGCGTTTATTGGCTGAATCTGCTTTGGTTTCGTCGGCACAAACGACTGGTGCATGGCGTGTGGTATTACATCATGCGCGATTAAGTTTGATGCTGGGAGATCATTATTTTTCTTCACGAGATAAAAATGAACAGTGGCAAAGTGAGTTGAACCTTCATGCTAACACCGACACAAAACATCAACTGAAACAAAAACTCGATGAGCATTTGCTTGGCGTGACTGAGTACGCGCTTAAAATCAGCCATAGCCTATCCCGATTCCGTGAAGATATGGGAACAGCACAAGACATTACGAACTTGAAAAAGAAAAGCCCAATAGGCTTTGAATGGCAAGATAAGGCAGTCGATAAAATAGGGGCATTTATTAAAGAACAGTCAACAACGAGTAATACGTTTGGTTGGTTTGTGGTCAATATGGCAAGTACAGGATGCGGTAAAACCATTGCTAACGCCAAAATCATGCGGGCCTTATCCTCCGATGCTAACAGTCTGCGCTATCTGTTAGCTCTAGGGTTAAGAACGCTGACCTTGCAAACGGGTGATGAATATCGTCACAATATTGGTTTAAGCAATGATGAGTTAGCGATATTGATTGGTTCATCAGCGGTCAAAGAATTACACGAACACAATAAATCAGCAGCCATCAATGAGCCTGTTAAAGAAATTGGTTCAGAGTCGCTAGAATCTTTACTCGATGAAGAGCTTGAAGTAGGTGATGCGCCAACAGCTGATTTTTTAGATGCCATTATTCAATCAAAACACCCTAGCACTGCTGCCAAAAACAAAGCATTTCTTTATTGCCCTGTGCTAGCTTGCACCATTGATCACATCATATCCGCCACAGAAACCACACGAGGTGGAAAGTACATCTTGCCAGCGTTGCGCTTGTTGTCTTCTGACTTGGTGATTGATGAGGTTGATGATTTTAGCGGTCAAGACTTGATTGCAATTGGACGACTCATTCATTTAGCCGCTATGTTGGGGCGAAAAGTGATGATTTCGTCAGCTACTATTCCACCAGCCTTAGCGGAAGGTTTTTTCAATGTGTACCAAGAGGGTTGGCGGTTGTATCATCAGTTTCATCAACAGTCAGAATCAGGTCACAATGAAATGGTGGCTTGTGCATGGGTAGATGAGTTTTCAACCAAGGTGCAAAGCATCGCATTAGCTGACCTTACAACAACCAGACAGGCATATCAATCATCACATGAACAGTTTATTGAAAAACGCATTAAACAACTCGCTGAACAAGTGATTAAACGTAAAGCCTATATTGCACCAGTGACCGAATTAAATGAAAGTCACTATTTTGAACAAGTTAAAGCCAATACAGTGGCGCTGCACCAACAACATCACACTATTGATAAAACAACAGGAAAGCGTGTGTCATTCGGGGTGGTGCGTGTCGCCAATGTTCCGCCATGTATTGCGTTAAGTTGTTATTTATTAACTGCTGATTTTGGGGAATCTATTCAAGCCAAGATCATGACTTATCATAGCCGACAAGTGTTATTACTGAGAAGTCAGCAAGAAAGACATTTAGATGAGGTATTAAAACGCAAAGAAAAAGAGGGAGATGAGCCTATTGCGTTCAACAATAACATCATTCGTCTGCATTTGAATAATTCGCTAGCACAAGATGTGATGTTTATTGTGGTGGCGACACCAGTTGAAGAAGTGGGGCGAGACCATGATTTTGATTGGGCAATTATTGAGCCTTCGTCTTACCGCTCAATTATTCAGTTAGCTGGGCGTGTGCGCCGACATCGTAAAACGGGTGTAGAACAACCGAATATTGCCATTATGCAATACAATCTAAAAGCGTTAAAAAACGATAAAAATCCTGTTTTTTGCCGACCAGGATTTGAAACCCCAAGACTGCAACTTATCACTCATGATTTGTGTCAACTGGTTAATGAAGAAGCGTTAAAAAATGCAGTCAATGCCATTCCGCGTATTCAACAACCATTAGAACTGAAACCACAGCGTCAATTAGCTGACCTTGAACATCAAGCCATGATTAATGTTCTTAAAGCCTACGATAAAAAAGGGGCAAAATTTTTACAGGCATGGTTATCGGAATGCTGGTGGATGACAGGTGTACCGCAACAACTCAACCGATTTAGAGAGAGTTCTCCTGAAATTCGGCTAATTTATGTGTGGGAAGCAGGTAAATTAAATTTTTCTGAGTCAGAAAGTGGTAACTTTGATCCTATGACCAAAAGTTATAACATTGAGAGAGTCTCTTCGATAAATTACGACAACTCGTGGTTAAAAAGAGATTATGAGTTAAGTATTCGTAACCATTTGAAATTACAAGAAGATAGCGAAGATGATGTCTTAATGACTAAGACATCAAAACGCTATGGTGAAATTTCTATTCGTAAAGACAAAAATGATCGTTACTCTTTTGAATACTCAGATCAATTTGGTTTGCTTGAGAAGAAATAAGAAGCTACCTATGCGGCAGTAAAAGCTAAGTCTATAAAAGAGACTATAATTTTCTAAGCTACTTAACAGTAGTAAGGTTGATTATAGCATTTTTATGGATTATTCAAAAAACCGCCAACCACTACGAACATTAAATAAAAATACAAATGAGACTATAATGGTTGTTTTATATTTTTTATCATGCTATCATCTTTTCCATGTTGAACCTAAGGAGTTTTTAAAAGATGGTAGCTTCCCCTGCAATACAAATCTTTTTTACCGAGCGTAAAGAGGCTTGGTTAAAAAACAAACTGACTGCTCAGTTATCAGACGAAGAGCAGGCAAAAATCATTGCACAAGCAGATGAAAAATTTGCCCTATATACGTGGTTAGAAGATGCTGCAAAGCGTGTGCAACAATTGTCAATGGTCAGTCATCCCAGTAAGTTTAGCCATCCAAGTGCCAAAACATCTGCCATTATTGCCCAAGCAGAACATCAAGCAGATGGTTATTTACGAACAGGGAATATTCGCTATGAACTGGATATTTTCGGTAATGCCGCCGCAATGGATGTCTATAAATTCTTAATGTTAGCCATGCCTGACGGACAAAGCGTTTTAGCGCATTTAGAACAAGATAGCGATGAAATTAAACAGCTTTTTCATTCAGAAAGCGTAAGCTATCAAGCATTAAAAGACGATTTTATGTCGATTAAAGCGGTTGATGACTCTGCAATCACCGATAGGTTAGTCAAACAAGTGTATTTCCCAATAGAAGACAGTGAGTATCATCTTTTATCTTTATTGACACCCTCTGGCTTAATCACTGAATTAAAAAGTCGAATCGATCATATTCGCTTTTCAGAAGAAACCAAACAAGCCAAAGAACATCGAAGAAATAACACAACACACCCAACAGGTTACGATGATATTTTAGATTTAACGGTTATGGGCTATGGTGGCACACAGCCACAAAATGTGAGCGTCTTAAACAGTAAAAATGCTGGTCGTGCTTATTTATTACCCAGCACTCCACCCAGCCTAAAACATCGTTCGGTGAAATTACCTAATCGTGATTTTTTTGCCAGTAATTTAAGACAAAAAGCGTTTAAGGAAAGTAAAGCGTTTAAGGAAAGTTTTGAAGCGTTAGCTCGCTTAACAAAGCTGGATATTAATACGGTGCATATTCGAGAAGGTATTAATAACGCCTTAAAATTCATCATCGATCAAATACTAGAGCAAGCCTTTAAGGTTAGAGCTTTTGGTTCAGTGGGTTGGTCGCAGACAGAATACTATACTAACTTACCTAAATCGCAAGCCATCTGGTTAGATGATGCCTATGTTATCGAACGAGATGGTACAAACGATTGGATCGATGAAGTCAGTAGTGATATGGCTCGTTGGATTAAAGGAGCTTATGAAAAAACGATGCAACAACAAAAAGTATCATTAAGCGATTATGAGTTAAATCATATTGAACAGCTTGCTTTAAAAGCAATCGCAGAAGATCAGGAGTTTTTCAAATGAGTCATTTTTTATTACTGCCTCATCTTAAAATTCATAATGCTAACGCCATGAGTAGCCCCTATACCATCGGATTTCCTGCTATTACTGCATGGATTGGCGCAGTTCATGCACTACAACGCTTTGTGAATCAACAGGGTTTTGAAGAGGTGAAGTTTACGCGACTAGCCATCAGTTGTCACCAGTTTGATCTACAAACCTATCGTGGAGAAAACGATTTTGTCTCTTCGATTATCGGCACAGCTAACCCCTTAGACAAAGATGGTGGTAGACCTGCTTTTGTGGAAGAAGCAAGATGTGATCTTGAAGTGTCATTATTGATCGAGTTAAATGGTTTTGATATGGATGATGAGGGTTCGTTGATTAGCACGATTAATGATCGTCTGCATCGTATGAAATGGGCAAGTGGTGATTTAACCAGTGTCAAAAAGGCTAGCATCATCTGGGTTGATGAAGATGATCCTAAAACCATTAAAGTTGCATTAAATAAACTCATGCTGGGTTATGTACTCATAGAGCGCAGAGATTTAATGACTCAAGCCATGAATGACGGACAAGATGCCTTAGATGCTTTGTTAGATCATCTCAAACTCATGCACCGTTCAGAAGTTGATGAACAAGGGCAAGTTACTTGGACAAGAAAGCGTAAAGAAGAAAAAGGCTGGCTTGTACCCATTGCTGTTGGTTTTCAGGGCATTTCACCCTTGGGTAAAGCCAAGCATCAACGAGATGAACATACGCCGCACCGTTTTGCAGAAAGTGTGATTACGCTCGGTGAATTTAAAATGCCTTACCGCTTCAAAAGTTTAGAACCTTTATTATGGCAATATCACGCGGATATTGAAAATAATTTATATCTTTGTCAAACTCAATCACAAACTGCTCATTAAGGAGAATTCATCATGGCTAAAGCCCCAAAATCAAATATTGTTGTCGCTTCTGTATTATCTTTCGAGAAAAAATTAGTGGCTTCTGACGCATTTCTATATGGCACAACATGGGAAACACGCCATACAAATAGCAAACCACTTGCGCTGATTGAAAAGTCAGTACGTGGTACGATTTCTAATCGCCTGAAAGCAGCGGTGCAAAATGATCCACTTAAACTCAATGCAGAGGTTGAAAAACCCAATTTGCAACGTGTTGATGCTTGTGCATTAGGGCAAGATCAAGACACCTTAAAACTCAGTTTTACGCTAAAAGTGTTAGGTGGCATTGAAAAACCATCAGCTTGTAATAGCGAAGCCTTTAGTGCTTCTTATGCGACTGCCGCTAAAGCCTATATTGAAACCGAAGGGTTTAACGAATTAGCTAAACGCTATGCGCTAAACATTGCCAATGCTCGCTATTTATGGCGTAACCGTGTCGGTGCAGAAAAAATTGAAGTTAAAGTAACTATTGGCTCTGAAACCTTATGCTTTAATGCTCATGATTTTTCTTTGCGTCATTTTGATGATAACCATGCTGATATTCAAACTCTAGCCAATAAAATTTCTGATGCTCTCAGTGGCAATCTCTCTTATCTCTTGATTCAGGTAGATGCTTATGCCTTAGTTGGCAAAGCGCAAGAAGTTTATCCAAGTGAAGAGTTAGTATTAGATAAAGGTAAAGGCGATAAGAGCAAAATTCTTTATGCGGTGAATGGCACGGCAGCAATGCATTCGCAAAAAGTGGGTAATGCCTTACGTAGCATTGATACTTGGTATCCAGACTATGATGACTTAGCTGTAGGACCAATTGCGATTGAAGTTTATGGTGCTGTGACCAATTTAGGTAAGGCTTACCGTACGCCTAAAGCAAAAGCGGATTTTTATACCTTATTTGATCGTTTCGCTTTAGGTGAAACCTTAGAAACCAAAGAACAAGAGCATTATGTCATGGCAGTATTGGTTCGTGGTGGTGTGTTTGGTCAAAGTGGTAAGGAATAATAACCATGCGTTATTACATTGAATTAACCCTATTACCTAATCCAGAAGTTGATCTTTATTTTCTCTGGTCAAAAGTCTTCCAGCAAGTCCATTTGGGGCTTGTTGAGAGACAGGACGAGCAGAATCAATCAATGATTGGGGTAACTTTCCCTGAGTACAAACAGGAAGCAAGATTTGCGACATTAGGAAGTAAGTTACGATTATTTTCGCCATCACAAACAGAGCTTGAAGCATTTGATGTGCGTCGATGGCTCGATAAATTAACTGACTATGTGCATATCACCAGCATTCGATCTGTACCAGAAAAGGTAACGAACTATGTCGCTTGTCAACGCATTCAACCCAAAACGGGGAAGGATAGATTGGTCAAGCGTTTCATAAAACGTCATCAGGATATGACACAGGAACAAGCTCTAGTTCACTACGAAGTCTTTGTCGATGAGCAATTAACGCTGCCATTTATTCAGTTGCAGAGTTTGAGTTCTGGGCATCAGTTTAGGATATGGATTCAACAACGAATCGTTGCAGTAGCCAGAGAGGGAAAATTTTCTTGCTACGGACTCAGCGCAGATACTGCTTTACCTCACTTTTAACCCTTATTTTTAGCCATTAAAAAATAATCAATAAATTCAATGCACTAAAAAAGCATTAAAATTTATTGGTTTTTTTGATAAAAGTTCATTAACAATTTGGTTTATAATAGTTTTCGCTAATTTGATGTTAGTTCACTGCCGCATAGGCAGCTTAGAAAGCGTTAGGGCTTTTGAACAGAATTTTTAAGGCGTTCACTGCCGCATAGGCAGCTTAGAAAAACTGCTAGCGGGTACTGCGGGGTTGTGATTGGTTCACTGCCGCATAGGCAGCTTAGAAAACTGAGTTCAATAGCACGTTCAATGCTTTGTAGTTCACTGCCGCATAGGCAGCTTAGAAAAATTACGTTATCTATAAAATTATTTACTTCTACGTTCACTGCCGCATAGGCAGCTTAGAAACCATCAATTCGTGATATTTTCTATCCAACGCTAGTTCACTGCCGCATAGGCAGCTTAGAAAACTATACTTATCGCGTTTGTCAGACACAGGGTGTTCACTGCCGCATAGGCAGCTTAGAAATTACTCTGGTGAACGCATCATTTGCGCAGCGAGTTCACTGCCGCATAGGCAGCTTAGAAAAGCCCACAAATGATCCAAAAAAAAGAGACAGCGTTCACTGCCGCATAGGCAGCTTAGA
>CAMCGI010000070.1 GCA_945874205.1 Francisella tularensis subsp. holarctica | reverse complement strand
GGTTAGCCATATCGACTTCAGCAGCTGTCGGTGCGCCAAAACTCAAGCCATTCACTGCTGTATCACATACCGCCTTAAGAATATCATCATTCGCATGACCTAAAATCATCGGTCCCCAAGAGCCGACATAATCAATGTATTTGTTGTCATCTTCATCCCATGCGTAAGCGCCTTTCGCTTTCTTAAAAAAGACAGGTGTACCACCAACATGGCGAAAAGCACGAACAGGGGAGTTTACACCACCGGGAATATGAGTTTGCGCTTGTTTAAATAAGGCTTGTGAACGACTAAACATGAAATTAATCCTTAAGTTGTTAACCAAGTAAGTTTACTTATTAGCTCATCAAAATGAGTATGATCGAAATTGTATGGAGTATCAGGGAAAATATTCGAATAGCCATTATAAACAATTTTTTTATTACTATAAGGCGTGTAGCCATTGATACAGTTTATTAACTTCTCAACACAAGCGCGTTTTGAAGACTCTGTTGTTGAGAGTAAAAGATGTTCCATCGTACCCTCCTTTGTCAAAGGATCACAAGCAATGAATATATCAGCAATACCATCAAAACCTAATTCGGATATGATGGATCTTAACTTACTCTCAGTATTACTATAACCACCATAGACCGCATCATTGCTGATATGGTCTGCATCTACAATAAAAAGAACTTTTTTGTATTGTTTATTATGAAGCTGTTGAATTACTAATCTATAGCTGTCTACGTTAAAAAAATCAGTTTTATTGTTTTTTAGTTTTCTAACGTCAACAGCTCCTTTTTGCGCTAACTTTACAGCTAGAAACTTCGTTAAAAGTCCTAAATCTTCACCTCCTTCGCATAAAATTAATGACTTTACCATCCTCTAATCTCCAAATTTTGTTCTAGAGAATCTAAAAGATCATGTTCGTCATATCTAATTTTATTAATTACTCCATCTGATCCTTTAACTAAAGTAAAATGCGTAATATCTTCATTTCGATAATTATTTTCTAAAAAAGCACTAATGCACTCTTTTGAGTGGGTAGTAATAAAAACTTGTACATTAAATTCATTTGCAAGTTCTTGAATAAATTTGGTAAAGTTAACCAGTAGTGAATAATGAATAGCTGTTTCAATTTCATCAATGAGAAGAACGCCATTTTGACAATAGGCAAAACTTAACGCAAGTTCAAAAATTCTCTGTAGTCCTTCGCCATAATTTGTAATGTCTAACGATTCAGAAAAGCTTTCTGAGTTCACCAGAAATCGCTTAATATCATTTTCTTCAGAAAAACTGATGTCCTTTATGTTTTGATCTATTGAGCAGTTAATGAAGTGACGAACTTTATCAAACGCCTTTTTTTCTAGTGTTTTATGATGTGTGTTTACCACTTCATTTTTATTAAAAAAGAAGGGGCTTTTGAATAAGCTGTTACACAGTACTTCTATTTTTTTAAAATAGCGTTCGAGAGGATTACTTCTGAAAGTGTGAACAACGGTTTCGAGATGTTCGTCAGCTATATAAGAAACAACTTTGTAGGAAGCAAGATAATCATCTTTTTTATCTATATTATCGTCTTGTATCTTTTGGATGTTAATCCTTGTCAGTGTATTATTAAAGCATCCATTAATTAAAATATCATCTTTTATATAATCATTAAGATACAATGTATTGAGCCTATCTAATTTGTTTCTAAACTTAATAATATCAAAGTAGGCACTAATGTTGTTTTGTTTGGTTAATAAGAAAATAGCTTCGAGTAAGGTCGTTTTTCCCGTATTGTTTGGTCCAGAAAAAATGTTGATTTTGTTAAGCTCACCAAGTTCAAAGTTTCGGTATATTTTATATTGTTGAATAGTAATCGAATTAAAATGACTAATTTTTCCTTTTTCAAAGCAAACTGAGTGGTTATCTGATAAGGTATCGATAAATGCTTCTTGAGGAATAATGGCTTTAAAACTTTCATATAGAGGACGAATATCTTCAAGGTCTTCGTTAGCAATTAAGTCTTTTAGTCTACTAATTTCTTCAATACTGTTTTTTAAGTTATTAATACTCGTTTCAATGTTTTCTTTTTGTATTGCCCCACTAACAAGTAAACCTTGCGAAACTCGTCCTGTGTTTTCCATAGCATCTAATGCTTTGTCATTATTGATGAATTTAGCTAAATCGCGTATTTCAGTGTATTTTGTAATGATTGCAGGAAGTTTGGTTGGTTCTTCATCAAGATTATCCTCATTCTCAATTAACTCTGTTTCTTCGCGTTCAGAAATCCATGAAAATAGTCGCAATACATTATCTTGGTTTTTTGCTGTATATCTTTCGTCGCTCCATTCTATCCAAGCCTTAATCGATGGACTTTTTGTGATTTCAACAAAACTATAGTACATATCACTTTCAAACTGATCTCCATAATCACTTTGGCGATACTGTTGAATTAAACGATAAGCACGCTGCGTGCTCCTCAATTTAAGTTTTGAGATACCAAGGGATTCACATAGGTTTTTTTCTTGTACAGAGTATTAATGTTTCAAAAAATAAGGGTCTAGGTAGTCAAAAATAAGTTTTGCTTGATTAATTGCAGGCCACTTTTTGTTGCCAGATATGTGCTTTAAGCCCATAATAATTCTATCATTATCATGGTTGTCGGTTTTGTGAATGAAGGCTGGAATGCTATTAAATAATTTCGGATCTAATTTTCCAATATCCCAGCCTTTGCGATGGTCATCCTGCAGAACTTTAAGTGCTGCTACACGTCGATTGCCTTCTAATACTAAATAGGTATTGTTACCTAAGTCTTTAAGTTGAATCATATCAACTTCTAAAAAACCATTGGCTTTGAAGCTCGAAAGTAAGTCTTTAATGCCTTCTCTATTTCTGCCTTCAATGAAATTTAATGTTCGTTGCTGTATTTTTGGATCAGTAATAAGCTCATCAGAAACGGGTTTATAGTTTTCATGATCCACAAAACGATAGTTGTTGGGATCTAAAAACAAGTTTTTAATGTTTGTGCTAGTTCTACTGTTTTTACTTTCAAGAGGTTCCATTTTTTGATCCAATAGATAAAGCTTAGTTTTATTGAGTTAGAAGTGTTTTAATACGTTGACTCAATGCAGCAAAGTCGGGTGTACCCACGCCTTTCCAAACGATTTCACCTTGTGCATTGAGTAAAATATTCGTAGGCGTGACATACACATTGCCAAATCCACGTGCAATCTGTTGATTATTATCGTGAACAATCATGTATGGCAACTTGCGTTGCGAGGCAAAAGCGCGTAATTGAGCAGGTTCATCATAATCCATCGCAACACCCACGATACTTATTTTGTCACCAAATTGTTGCTGTAGTGCAATTAACCCCGGAATTTCTTCGACACAACTGGGACAAGTCGTTGCCCAAAAATTCAGTAAAACAGGCTTGTTTGGGCTAGAAAGATTGAGTTGTTGCTGAGGGTTAATGAAGTCGGTGACATTAATATTGGGTGCTTTATCACCAGCACAAGCAGAAAGCAAAACTGCCAGCACAAATGCTAGCAGTCCTTTTAGTGAGTCTGAAAAAAATAACATTTTTTATGCCTTAATGGTTTCAACACCATTAGGTGTTCCCAATAATAAGACATCTGCATTTCTTACGGCAAATAAGCCATTAGTGACGACACCAACGATGCTGTTAAGTTCATTTTCTAGTTTTCTAGGATCAACAATGCTTAATCCGTGAATGTCTAAAATAATATTGCCATTATCAGTCACAAAACCATCACGATAAACAGGTTCACCACCAAAACGCTTGAGGATTTCGCGTGCAACGTAAGAACGTGCCATTGGAATCACTTCCACTGGTAAGGGAAATTTCCCTAATACACCCACCTTTTTACTTTGATCTGCAATACAAACGAATTTTTTAGAGGCAGCGACAACAATTTTTTCACGCGTCAATGCGCCACCACCGCCCTTAACCAAATGCAAACCGCTATCTGCTTCATCCGCTCCATCAACATAAACCGAAATTTCATCAACGCTATTCAAGTCAAATACAGGAATGCCGTGTGCTTTTAATCGTTGTGCTGTTGCTTCTGAGCTAGCAACCGTGCCTTCAATTTTGCCTTTTATTTTTGCCAATTCGTCGATAAAAAAATTAGCAGTAGAGCCTGTCCCAACACCAATAATGGTGCCAGGTACAACGTAAGCAATTGCCGCTTGTGCGACTTGTAATTTCATTTCATCTTGAGTCATGCTTAATTTACTCCTACTGGTTAATACTTAGTGTGTGGTTGGGTCATTAGCGGGTGCGCTAAATTCAGCCGCATGTTCATTGTTATGTTCACGGCGCACATTCGACGGACGACGAGGACCACGACGACGATAAGGGCTGCGACGACCACGACGATCATCATATTCACGCTTAGGTGTACCTTCTTCTTGACCCGAAGCAATGCGTAAAGCACGTTCATCTTCTTCATCAAGCTCTTCTTTAGTCATGCCTTCTGGAATAGGTGGCAAGCTATTATCAACAACTTCTATTGTTGTCGTTTGTTCGATATGTTGATGAGATACAACAAAAATAGGAGTTTCACTTTCGATAGCCGCAATAACAGGTGCTGGTGTCGGGGCAAGCGTTGCTATAGGGGGTTGTATAGGCGCACTTACAGGAGCAATGATATGCTGACGTGTTTGCGAGCGATTGCCCATTAAGCTATCTGCTGCTGCATCTTGAGCTGCTAATAATGCTGGGTCAATGGTTGGATCAATTGCAACTTGACGTTCCCAACGATCTGGGCGAGACATGCGCTCAGATCGTGCGCTACGACGTGGTGCTGCCTCTTCTAGCTCTGGTGCTGTTGTTGGTGTAAGCTCAACGGTGTGCGTGTCTACTTTAGCATTTAAACGATCCATCGCTGCACGACTCATTGCCTGAATTTCAGCTTGCGTTTTATCAGCAATCTGTTCAATGCTCATGTTTTCGCCTTCAGGGCGAGGTGTACGCTCACGACGTGGTTGACGCTCACGACGACGGTTATTATTTGTGCGTGCTGTTTCGCTCACACTTTCCACTGCTTTGCTATCACTTACAACAGGCGCTATTGTTTCGGTGCTCACATTTTGTGTGGTATCAACAGTGCGTGGTGTGCGCTCATTACGATTGCGATTGTTACGATTGCGGCGATTATTATTATCACGTTCGTTACGTTTTTCAGTGGATTTACTTTCTGGAGCAACGGTACTTTCAGTCGCTTTACTACCAAAAATAGTACCCCACAAACGTTTTAACCATCCACCTTCTGGTGCTGAAGGTGCTTCAGTTATCACTGTGTTATTGGATAGTGTTGGTGTGTTTTTAGCAGCAGAAGCAGATATAGTTGATACAGGTGCTGTATTAGTTGGAAGATGATTAACAGCGGGTGCTTCAATGCGTAGATTCTGCTCGCGCTCTAAAAAGTCTGGCGTTTCTTCTACTCGCGCTTTTGCCTCATAACTTGTACGATAAGGATGATTTTCAGTTGATTTGAAACGCTCAATCGTATAATGCGGCGTTTCCATATGTTCATTAGGAATGAGCATAACGTGAATACGATGGCGATTTTCAATGCGTAAAATCTCATCACGCTTTTCATTTAACAAAAAGGTTGCGACATCGACAGGCATTTGCGCCATGATGCGGTGCGTATTGTCTTTAATTGCAGCCTCTTCGATTTGACGCAAAATAGAAAGGGCAATAGATTCAACACCACGAATTACCCCTAACCCGCGACAACGTGGGCAAATAAGCTGTGTTGACTCTTCTAATGAAGGACGTAAGCGTTGACGAGAGAGTTCTAATAATCCAAAACGAGAAATACGACCAATTTGAATGCGTGCACGATCGGGTTTAACTGAGTCTTTTAAACGATTTTCGACTTCACGTTGATGCTTAGATGCCATCATGTCGATGAAGTCGATGACAATTAAACCACCTAAATCACGTAGGCGTAATTGGCGTGCAATTTCTTCAGCAGCTTCTAAATTAGTATTGTAAGCTGTTTCTTCAATATCACCACCTTTGGTAGCGCGAGAAGAGTTAATATCGATTGATGTCAATGCTTCAGTATTGTCAATAACAATCACGCCACCTGAAGGTAAAACAACTTCACGTTGATAGGCTGATTCAATTTGGCTTTCAATTTGAAAACGATTGAATAAAGGTATTTTGTCGTGATATTGCAATACCTTGTCAAGTTGTGCTGGCATAACTTGTTGCACAAAATCACGTGCTTTTCTCCATGTTGGCTCATGGTCAATCAGGATTTCACCCACATCATTGCGTAAATGGTCGCGCAATGCACGGATAACAATGTCGCTTTCTTGATACACCAAAAACGGAGCAGAGCGTGTTTCAACAGCTTGACAAATAGCTTGCCAAACCATAGCAAGATAATCTACACCCCATTGCAATTCTTCAGCATTTTTACCTACACCTGCTGTGCGAATAATCGTGCTCATGCCATCAGGAATATTTAACTCATGCATGACTTGACGAATGTCGCTACGATCATCCCCTTCAACACGACGTGAAATACCACCTGAGTTAGGCGTATTGGGCATCATGACAATATAAGGACCCGCTAATGCAATTTGTGTTGTTAGCGCAGCCCCCTTATTACCTCGTTCTTCTTTTTGAACTTGTACGACAATTTCTTGACGTTCTTTTAGAACATCATTAATGTTTGGTTTTTCGCCATTTTCTGACTTAAAGTGAGTAAAAAACTCATCAGCAAGCTCCTTAAATGGTAAAAATCCATGACGTTCACCACCATAATCAACAAAAGCCGCTTCTAAACTAGGCTCAATACGGGTAATAATGCCTTTGTAAATATTTGCTTTTTTCTTTTGGTGGTGCGTTGTTTCGATATCTAAATCGTATAAGCGCTGGCCATCGACCAGAGCTACGCGTAGCTCTTCTGGCTGCGTTGCGTTGATAAGAATGCGCTTCATTAGAGGAGTTGCTCACTTCATTTGTTAGTGTGAAGCGTTGTAGGCTAAGAAAAGACAGCGAAGTTAATAAAGAGCACAAAATAGCAGGCACGTCACTCATTAAGAGATGGATAGCAGAGGTTATATCTCGAATTGCTACCAAGGAAGGTACGCTTGCCATGTTAATGTGCTATTCCTTACTGTCTCGTCCGTCGAGCACCAGGGTTTGGCTGGCATCAGCAACGAACACTTCCCAACTCAACAACGCGGGAATCAAAAATAAATAGGGTTCTTTGTTTGCGCTGCGCGATGTTTATCGGTATGCTTTCCGTTCTTAAACGGGCACAAACAGTTGACACTATACCAATGAATGACAATAACAGCAACCACCAGATGCCCTCAACAGGCGTTCAATACTTAGAAGTATCTGAAGATGATGTTGGGCAACGATTAGATAACTATTTACTAGCACGCTTAAAAGGTGTGCCACGCACTCATGTATACAAATTAATTCGTAAAGATGAAGTGAGAATTAATAAAAAACGTACTTCGGCTGACCAACGTGTACAAGCTGGCGATATTATTCGTGTTGCTCCAGTACGCATAGCAGAGCGTCCTGCACAAGCTCCTGTTTCCGATAGAATGGGTGATGTATTAAATGCAGCCATACTCTATGAAGATGATGCATTAATTGTACTTAACAAACCAGCGGGTTGGGCAGTACATGGTGGCAGTGGTGTTAATTTAGGGCTTATTGAAGCGGTGCGCCAATGGCGAGAGCATGCAGGTCGATGGGAATTAGCGCATCGATTAGATAGAGATACATCAGGGTGTTTAATTATTGCTAAAAAACCCTCGATATTAAAGGCATTGCAAGCGGATTGGGAAAATTTCCAAAAAACTTATTTAGCATTAGTCGATGGTCAATGGGCTGCAAAAGATAAATTTGTTGATGCACCGCTACAAAAAAATGTATTACAATCTGGTGAACGCGTAGTTAAAGTGTCAAGTGAGGGGAAGGCTTCGCTAAGTGAGTTTGCAATTGTCCAACAATGGGGTAGAGTAACCCTTGTGCGTGTCAAATTACATACAGGTCGTACACATCAAATCCGTGTTCATGCACAATGGAAAAAGCATCCGCTATTGGGTGATGACCGTTACGCCTCAGATGCTAGCAAAGAAATAAGCAAACAACTGGGTGTAAATCGTCTGATGTTACACGCAATGCAACTGACCTTTAAGCACCCTGTATCGGGTGAGCTGTTAACTGTAGAGGCTCAACTGCCCACGGATATTCAAAAAATTGTGAGCAAACTATCGGTATAACGAGCATGAAACCTTATAAAGTGATTATTTTCGATTGGGACGGTACGTTGATGGACTCTGATAAGCGCATTGTTGCTTGTCTTAAAGAGGCAGCATTGTGTGCTGATTTGCCTTTGTTAAGTGATGTCGATTATCGTCATATTATTGGGTTGAGTTTGCCGATTGCATTATCAACGCTTTATCCCAATGCGAGTGAGTGGCAGCAAAAAGTAATGGATGCGGTCTATCGGTGGCAGTTTATGGAAGCTAATCAGACGCAGATGTTGCCTTATCATGGCATGGTAGATTTGCTTGAAGAATTAAAAAAACAAGGTTATTTGTTAGCGATTGCAACAGGTAAAAGCCGTCGTGGATTGGAGTTGGTGCTAAAAGAAACAGGTGTAGGCGATTATTTTGTAGTAACAAAAAGTGCTGAAGAAACAGTTTCAAAGCCGAATCCTTTAATGTTAAAGCAAATTGTCGATACATTAGGCATTACTGTGACAGAGGCACTAATGGTTGGTGACTCTGTTTATGATTTAGAAATGGCACAAAATATCGCAATGGATTCAGTTGCCATGACGCATGGAGTGCATGATGCAGAGCAGTTAGCCGTCTTTAATCCTAAGGTTTTTTGCGATGACTTAGCACAACTGAAAGCGTGGCTACTAGCTATTTAGTAATTGTGCTTTATCTGTTAACCAGTTAGCTAGTTTTATCATAGGAAGCCCAATTAGTGCGCTCGGGTCGTGGCTGTCGATGCGTTCAAATAAGCAAATACCAAGCCCTTCTGATTTAAATGAGCCAGCAC
>CAMCGI010000069.1 GCA_945874205.1 Francisella tularensis subsp. holarctica | reverse complement strand
CCGACAACAGATACAACACCCAATCGCTAATCATCGTCATGGTGTGCGCTTGCTCATACAAATCGGGACAATGTTGCTTTAACCATAATAAGCGCGGCAAAGCAGAAAGAGCAAAAGTTTGTCCTGAGCTAGCATAGTATTTCGCTTCCCAGTCGGGATGATCACGATTAAGGCAAGCAACTTGTTCACCCGCTCGACTATCGACATTGGCAACACCCCAAATAGCTTTACCAGCTACATCATAAACCACGATACCTTCTCGCATACTCGAAGCAGATAACGCAACGATAATATTACCATCAATCCCTGCATCTTCAATCGCACCACGAATACAGGTTTTTACGAGCTTTGCATTCATATCAACATCAAACGTCATTGACCCAACAACACCCTCTTCTGCCAGATGCGTCCATTCTTGGGCATAAATACCCACCTGCTGACCTTGTTCGTTAAACACAACCGCACGAATACTGCCCGTGCCTGCATCAATTGCTAACAGATGACGTGTCATGTTATTTTGTCCTTAGTTTAGCCTGTTCCAATTCCCAATATTCCATAGCGAAACTATCTGCCTCACTCAAACTCACGTAACCACCCAGTTGCTCGGCTCGCAACATTGCTGTCATTGTGTGATTATTAATATCTTCGATAATGCGTGCTTCTTTTTCTGTTTTAGCAAAACTAATTGTTCCCATACCCCTTAAGATACCCCAATTCGGGCAAGGGTTAAGCATAATTTCAGTTTTTGCATGCGCATGAAAATACGCCATATAGTGTCGCGCAAAGTCTTCAATGTCTTCGGCATAATGTTGATCAAAAATAATAGGCATTTGCTTGGTACGGATGATATGCTCTGGTGTTAATACACCTGCCTGAGCAATCGTTAAATCAGCACGAGAAGCAAACGTCTGTGCAATGGGTGATATATTTACTAAAGCGACAATATCGTGTCCTTTGCAAGCACGCAATGCAGGCATAATTTCATCAGTATTATGCTGTCGTGTTGCCGTGACGCTATCAATATGCGTGTTTTTGTCTAAATAATCTTGTGCCACTTTGACAACCTTAAGCATTTTTTCATAGCTTTTCATGCCGTCCTCATCGAACGTAAAGACACCATGATTGAGTAAAATAATGCCTTCCAAGGTTGTCCAATCTATTTTTTGTGTTGCCTGTGCAACCTGTTTCGCCAACACAAAACCAGGCATGATATAAGGTAGAATCAAAAAATTATTAGGATAAATTTCTTCTAAAATCTCTCGTCCACGTACCGAATTGCTAATCGTCACAATGGCATCAGCATGGCTATGATCCACAAAAGTAAACGGAATTAATGCATGTAAAATGGCTTCAACAGAAGGATTAGGAAATGACTGATCTGGCATTGCCTCACGTTGCAGGCGCACCATATCGGTATCACTGAGTGATTCTAAGTTAAGCAAATCAAGCAAACTTTGCAATTTAACAGAGGCAAAACCAGCAGGCTCAATGGTGTCTAAATTCCAACCACTCGCTTTGACATAAATTAAATCATCAATTTTAACTGACGTATTGCCACCACCATGCAATACAAGGTTTTCATCTTGACCAATCAAACGAGAAGTCTTTACACGTAATGCTAATAAATCCATTATATAATCCTTTTTATTTCACGGTTAACGATGCCGCACATCTAATTTATCTCTCAAGCCATCACCAAAACGATTGACCGCTAAAATAACTAACATTAAGGTTAACCCTGGCACTAATACCAAATGTGGTGCGACCAAAATAAATCGAGCGCCTTCACGAATCATGCTGCCCCATGAGGCTTGTGGTGGTTGCACACCCAAACCCAGAAAAGACAGCCCTGCTTCAGCAATCACAGCCCCTGCAATACCGAAAGTTGCCTCAATCGCCAAGGGTGCTAACAATAACGGTAAAATATGGCGCAAAAGAATCCAACGATGTTTTACACCTAATGACTGCGCTGCCAAGACATGATAACGCCCCCGCAACGATAACGTCTGACCACGCGCCAACCGTGCATACCCCACCCATCCGACTATCGTTAAGGCTAAAATCAAGTTTCCAATACCTGGACCTAATACTGCCGCCAAAGCAATGGCTAATAACAAATGTGGAAAAGCCAAAAAAGCATCGATTACCCAGCGCACAGTTGTATCAAACCACCCACCCATATATGCCGACAACATACCTATGAATGTTCCCAAGGTCGCTGAAATACCAACGACCATCAAAGCAACAGTCGCTGATGTCTGTGCACCAGATAACAACCTCGCCCACAAAGGGCGACCCAACTCATCAGTACCTAAAGGTAATTGTACAAAAGGGGATAATAGCAAAGAGTCAAGCTGAATTTGATTTGCTGTCGCTATAAAAAACGGCGCAATGAACACCATCGCTAGCCAGAGTAAAATAACCCAGCTTGACCAACTCAATAGTTCTAATCTTGTTAGCATGATGCTGCCTTTGCAGGACGCTTAATACGTGGATCTAACCAACTATACGCTAACTCAAGCAGGGTATTTAAACTGACATAAAACAAAGTAATCAACAAAATCGCCCCTAAGACAAGCGGGTAATCACGTCGATTAATGGATTCGACCAATAATAATCCTAAACCTGGCCAATCAAATACTGTTTCGGTAATCACAGCCCCCCCCAACAATGCACCAAGCTGCAATCCTAACAAAGTCAAAACAGGCAAAAAGGCGTTACGTAATGCATGTATCAACAAAACGCGTCCCTCACCTGCCCCCTTAGCACGTGCAGTACGAATATAGTCTTCATGCAACACCTCAAGCAAAGAAGCCCTAAGCATCCGTGTCAAAATTGCGGCTAATGCTGTTCCCAAAGACACTGCTGGCAACACCCAAGCAAATGGTGCATCCATTCCTGAAACAGGAAACCATCCGTGATCAACTGCCAACACAATCATCAGAATCGGACCTAACACAAAACTCGGAATCGACATACCAACTAAAGCGATAATCATGGCTGTTTTGTCCTGCCATTTTCCTTTACGTACAGCAGCAATAATAGCTAATGGTAAAGAGACCAATAAGGCAACGCAAATTGCTAAAGTTGCTAAGGTGAGTGTTGCGGGTAACCGCTCTAATAACAACCCTAACACTGGCTTTTGATAAAATAGCGATTGACCCCAATCGCCATGCAACACACCCCACAAAAACTGCTGATACTGAACAAATAATGATATATTCAAGCCTAACTTCGTACGGAGTGCCTCTTCATCAAGCCCCACACTGTCGCCAAGCATAATGCCAATCGGATCACCTGGTGCGATATGCAGTAATAGAAAAACTGACGTAATCACTACCCAAATCACCAATAGCATCCCAAGTAATTGACGTGCAACATGCGCCATCATGGTAAAACATCCACAAGCGAACCGTAACGTAAATAATCGAAAACATTCAACATATCACTAACGCGCAAACGAATACATCCATGAGAAGCTGGCACACTCATTACACCGTCATCAGGCGAACCATGCAAATAAATATAGCGTCGAAAGGTATCCACATTACCACCGCGATTTATACCTGATTCTGTACCACACAGCCACAAAATTCGACCTAAAATCCAATCTCGCTCTGGGTATTCTGCAGCCAATTCAGGCGACCACTGCTCACCTGTCGGACGACGCGCCTTAAATACAGCCAAAGAAGGATGTTCCTCACCAATAGCAGCGCGTACATAGTGTTTACCTGTTGGCGTACAGCCACTATCGCGAATACAACCAACACCATTAGCCGCTGAACTAATCTGACAATGATAGACACAACTATCACCTTGCCAAACAAATAAGCGTTGTTGAGAAATTGAGATTGTAGCGCGATAGGTCATATTAACTATTTTTAGCCAACTGTTTAAGTAATTTTAGATCTAGTTGTTTCGTTGAGTAAACCCCTTTCATTTTTTGTAAAAATACTCTTTGTTGATAAATTTCATCAGACACAAAAAGCTTTGTACCGTGCTCTAAAATTATTTTTGCTTTTTCTTCATTCAGATCTAAACCCAAAGTAATCTCAATAATAACGTCAATATCTGAAGTCATTGCTGTTTTAATAAACTGCTTATATCGCTCTCTTAAAGTTTTTTTAGCACCAATACCAAAAGACTTGCCCTGTAATTCAAAAAAGAAATCATACTCGGTACTTTTATCAGCTTTATCATGAAGCTTTTTAATCGCTGTTGATGGAATTCCAATTTTAGTAAGTACATCAAAAATTCTATCTTCATAGTTTTTACCAGCTGATGAAATAATAGACTGATTAATACTTTCGCTAAACATAAGCATAAAGATTTGATTAGGCTCTACACCTTGAAGCTTCAAGCTAATTGCTTTTTGAGATAAACCTTTTAGATAGTCTTGCGTATCTTTAGATACAAAATTTGTATTGCCATTTTCTATATTCTCAAAAAAAATTAAGGAAAGTAATGCTCCATTTACTCTCTTTGTATAAGGTACTAACAATGACTGTCGATCATATGTTAAGGATAAAAGATCATACTGACTTAATGCTTCTTTTCTTGCGATATAACCTAAATCAGCCTCATTCAACAACAAGTCTTTAATCATATATAACTGCAAAGAAAATATAAAAAGCTCAATATTGTCAACATTAACTAAAATATTTTCGTACTCATCAAGCTTCATTTTAGAGTTGTTAAGCTCACATTTAAAAGCCTCTAACGCCTGACGTTTATCTCCAGCATCAAGTAAATTAAAATACAACTTTTTAGCTTGATTGTCTGTCAACTTTAGCTTAACTAAATGCTTTAACAAGAAATAGAACGATAAATTTATATCAATTTTTTCTTTATTTATTTCTAGTTTTCTGAGATCAAGCTTCATTTTTTCTTACCTTAATGCTGCTTAATGATGATGAAATATGACTAGCAATTGCCCGCACCACAGGTACAGGAACAGAGTTTCCGAACTGTTTATAGGCTTGAACTTCACTTTTTGGCAAGATAAAGTTTTCTGGAAACCCCTGTAAACGAGCTGCCTCTCTTGGTATTAATTTTCTAGGGTTTTTATCAATCTGCTCAATCAAAATTTCAGAACCATCTTTATAGTAGCGTGCAGATATTGTGCTTGTATAAGATGAACCCCTACTAAACAAACTATAACCAAAGCCGTTCCCTTTTATTTTATGTTCTTCTTTCCTGCGCTGATGACCCGCCCAAAGCCTATCAGAAAGCGTATACTTTTCATCAACAACATCATCAAGAATATTTTCTACTTTTGTTTTAACTAAACTTGGAACAGGAAAGTTAAAATTTTCATTTTTATGAAAATAGGCATCTAAAAAGCAAACAATAAAAATTCTTTCTCTATTTTGTGGCAATCCAAAATCTTTTGCATTCAACACCTTACTATAACTGGTATAACCTAAACTTTTTAATGATTCAGATACAACAGCAAAAGTTTGACCTTTATTATGACTTTTAAACCCTTTTACATTTTCTAACAGCATTACTTTGGGTTTATGATAATCAGCAATACGACAAACATCAAAAAATAACGTTCCTCTTGTATCTTCAAAGCCTTTTTTATGTCCAGCATTAGAAAATGGCTGGCAAGGAAATCCTGCTAATAAAATATCGAAAGAGGGGATGTTTTCGGCTTCAATTTCTGTAATATCACCGTTGGGTAAGTGACCATGATTCATATAATAGGTCTGTTGCGCATGTTTATCCCACTCAGATGAGAAAACACATTCTGCACCAAGCTCACTAAATGGAATGCGAATACCCCCAATACCAGCAAATAAATCAATAAATTTATAACCTGTTAAGTCAGCTAGACGATTATTACTTTCCTTAGAATGATGATAAGCATAATCGATTAAATCAGATTGAAACATATTTTACAGCGCTCTTAAGAATTGTAGTAAATAACTCATACTGATACCTTTTGGGTATTTAACAGCGCATCATAACGTCCATCTGCTGCTATAGTATAGTCTTTGATATTCATACGAGTAATGAGTGTTTGATGATCGTGCCATAATGGAATAATGGGTAAGGTTGTTAATAAATGCTGCTGAATCTGTTTGTAATATTTTGCCATTTCGAGCATTGAAGGGGCAAGTAAGGCTACTTTAAGCATTTCATCCAACGCTAAATCAGCATAATGCCCACGATTTGCCCCATTGGGTGGAGTCGAATAGCTCGCAAAAGCATATTCAAAAATTTCAGGCGACTTAACGCCAACCCATGCCAGACCATAAAGCTGAAAACGCCCTTGTTTAATATCGCTATAAAAAGTGCCCCAGTCATGACTATCGACTGATAAATCAATGCCGACCTCTTTGAGCATCGCTTGATAAACAGTTGCAAGACGAACTCGTGTCGAGTCTGTTGATGTTTTATAGCTTAATGCAATAGGTTGAGTAAAACCTGCCTGTGCCAAAAGTTGACGTGATTTTTCAGGATTATACTCATGCCCTTGTGTTGTACTCGATAAACCACACCAGTGTTCTGGTGGAAAAAGTCCTTCACAAGGTGTTGCCATATTGTCTAATAAGGTACGCACCAAACGCGGACGATCAATCGCATGCGCAATCGCTTGTCTTACCAATGGATTGGCTAAAATAGGATCATTAAAGTTAATACCAATATAAGAAAAAGATGTCCCTGTGCGTGTTTGTATCTGCAAAGAAGAGCGACTACGCGCATGACGAATTAACTCTGGCGATAAGTCATTTTGCAACAAATCAATTTCGGCACGAACAAGCTTGAGTAAACGCACACTGGCATCTTTAACGCCCATGAAACTGAGCTTAACCCCATCTAGGCGCTGTAATATCAAATTCTGATCCTGCAAAACATACAAACGACACGCACCCAACCCACTTGGTTCAAGATCAAAGTTATGCCCTGCTGCCAATAAATCGGCTGGCATAATCGGTACAGTCAAACGGAACAAAGCAAGTTTATCTGGCTTTTTCCATAGAAATAACACACCACCATCTTGAACACTCACCGATTCAAGATTGCGTAATGGTCCTTTTAATGGAGAAGCCTGCTGAGGCGATAAAACTGACTGATAGGTTGCAACCACATCTTCTGCAGAAAACAGCTTACCGTGATGAAAAGTTAACCCCTCACGAATCCCTACCCACAAACGACATTCATCTAGCCATTGCCAATGAGTTGCTAACCAAGGTGATGGTAATGATGACTCATCAAAGTCAATTAAGGCTGGGTAGAGTAACCGTCCAATACGAGTCGAAAAGGCATCAGTAGCATAACGTGGATCTAAACGCGGCGAAACATCGGGGACAGCAATACGAATGATATCAAGCGCATCGTCTGGTTGATAGCGCGAGCAGCTAACTGTCGTAATAGGCAGCAAACTTGATGCACTTAGCTTCAATAAAGCACGGCGAGAAAAAATAGACGTCGTGCTCGTCATTAATGACCTACTTTTTCAGCCTCCGTCCACAGACTAAACGGACGTTGCGATAAAAAAACATTGTAATAACGTGCTTCATCAGTCACCTCTTTGCCTAACCATGTTGGCAGAGTAAAGACTTCATCTTCTGCATCCAACTCTAGTTCAGCAACCACTAAGCCAGCATTATCGCCATGAAACTCATCGACTTCCCACTCATGACCATCAATCATCACAAAATGACGGGTTTTGATTACATTAGGACCTAACACCATCGTCATTAGTTTTTTGGCATCCTCTAAGGGAATGGGGTATTCAAACTCATCTCGCGACATACCTATTTGCACGCGCTTGATATTCAAACGCGCTTGATCATCTTCAATACGCACCCGCACCGAACAAGAAACAGGCGCATTCAAATAACCTTGAGAATACTCAGCGGTATGTGATGCGCCAGCACGCCAGTCATCATTTATCACCAAAAATTTACGTTCGATTTCTTTGCCCATTAGTTATTTCCTTTTTCTTAGCGTGTCAACAAAACAACCGATTCAACATGATAACTTTGCGGAAACTGATCTGCCATACAGATTTTTTGAACTTTAAAACCGCCCTTTTGCAATAAGACTAAATCTCTTGCTAAGGTAGCAGGATGACAAGAAACATAGACAATACGTTTCACCGATTTACGTTTGGCTAATTGCGTTGCTGCAGCCAAAGCACCATCCCAAGGCGGATCAAGCAAAACATGGCTAAACTCTCGAGGACATATCCAGTCATCAGCAAAGATATCTACTTTAGCAAAGGTACAATTCGTTAACCCATTCGCTTGTGCATTTTCTTTGGCAGCAGCAACACTCTGATCACTTAATTCTAAGCCTAACAAAGTGTGTGCTTTTTTTGCTAAAGGCAGCGAAAAATTCCCCATACCACAGAATAACTCTAACACTGAATCAGTATCACCCGCAGCCAACCAATCAACAGCAGTAGCAACCATTTGCTGATTTACTTGCTCATGTGCTTGTATAAATTGATCAGAAGTTAATTCAAAACGTATATCATCCAACGAATAAGTTAACTGTACAGGTGTTATCATGGTCAATTTGCTATCACGACCATGACCTTGCAACCCCAATCCTGTAATACCATTAGCAGCACACCATGCTTGCCAAGGTGCAAGGTTCATATCACGCCACTGTAAGTTCAAATGCAAAATTAAAGCATTATCACCAATACTTAACAACTCAACTTCATCGACCCCAATATAGGGCAAGCGAGGCAAATCCTGTTTTAACTTTTGAAACAATGCAGATAATGATTGTGATAACTGAGGACACTCTTGAATAATTGCCAGATTCTTACCGCCCAAAGCACGATAACACAACTCACCCTGACGATTAATGGCAAAGCGTGTGCGACGACGATAATGAAAACTATCACCCAACAAATCAGCTTGCCAAACACCATCGGTTAGTTTAATTTCTACTTTTTGTAAGCTTTTATCCAACTGATGACGCTTAAACTCATGCTGCATTGTTTGCGAAACATGTTGCAACTGACAACCACCACAAACACCAAAATGAGCGCACGCAGGTACAACTCGCGCTGTTGATGGGTTTTCGATACCCATCAATTTTGCTTCAATATATTGGCTTTTTTGATTCACAATCTGTACATCAGCCGTTTCACCTGGTAATGCACCTGCAACAAAAACAGCCTTACCTTGTAAACGTCCGACACCACGACCATCGTGCGTTAAATCTTGAATCTCTAAACTC
>CAMCGI010000068.1 GCA_945874205.1 Francisella tularensis subsp. holarctica | reverse complement strand
GCTGTCGTGTCTGTAGTAGAGTCTTATGTACGATTCTACAACTATAAACGAATTAGTTCGGTGCTGAACTACCAAACCCCTGCGAAACGTAGGGAAATTTTAAAGAAAGCAGCTTAAATTCTTTCCGAAAATACTTGACCATTACAGTTTACGCCAGAACCGGTTATCTGGCGTGATGGGTGTTGCTTATTACCGTTAGTGTTTGGCAGAAATTTTTTCTGACTTGCTATGTGCAGTGTTAAATCTTTCAATTAAGTTAGTAGGTTTTGTTGATGTGCTACCTACATAAATCACGTTACAACCGTTGGGACCAGCACCAGTGTCTGTGTAACCAGAGGCTTGTACATTAACAAGATAGTTGCGTAGGTTTTTCATATCAGTAAACACCATATAGTTGTTGCCGTCAAAAATTTCGGCGTACATATCATCGGCTAATGATAGCTTGCCGTTATATACTTCTAATGCAGCAAAATAAGGTTTAGCATTTTTCTCCATTGCCTTAGCTTGATCTTTAGTCATACCAACAACCAGTGTACCACCTTTAGCGGCTTCACCAATTTTGGTATTACGGAAAGTGGGTTCACCAAATTGTATAAATTCTGACCACACTTTGGCATCATCAAAAATATAGGTACGTTTTTCGTAGAAGCCCATATAAAAGTCATTTTTAGCTTCTAATTCATCTTTAGCATTGTTGAATTGGCTTGGTGTAGAAGTACAGCCTGCTAGAGTGACGGCTGTTAACGCTGCTAAAATTAGTTTTTTCACAGAAAAATCCTTTGGGTTAATAAAGGTTTTTATTGTGATAGATTTTTATGACAGATAGATGGCAAGAATGTGACGTAAATATGACGCTTAACTAAAGATGTTATGCGCCTGTTTTTGAACATCAGTATCGCTCGTAGGTTTCTTATTTTAGCTATAGGACTCCTCCAGAGTCGGCAATCTGACTTGGAGGGCTTGTTTACGATAGCGTTGCGCTACTCCATTTCTAACTCAGAGAATACGCGCATGGCATTGGTTGCCGACAACTCTTTATAAGTGTGTAAATAGCTATAGGCACTTTGGTCGATTTTGCTCGTATCTGCCAGCGTGCCGCCAGATTTAATCAATTTACGCACTTCGGCATGTAAGAACTCTAAATAACCGCGTGTCGTTTTATCGACAGTTGCAAAATCAGTCGGCACACCATGCCCCGGAATAATGATCTTGTCTTTGGCAAAAATCGTAAAGTCTTTCCATGTTTTGAGCCATGCGATGGTACTAGTTTCTTCAAAAATTGGCATCATCCGTTGATTAAAGGCAATATCCCCTGCGATTAACACCTTGCGCTCAGGAATATAAACCGAAATATCGCCAGAAGAATGTGACGGACCAAAATACATCAGTTTGGCGGTAATGCCACCCAAATCAATGGTCATTTCTTTATCGAAGGTTTGATCAAACGGCACAAGCGCGGTCTTATCCCCTTTCTCTTTATTGAATGCTTTCATCCGCGCCAGTTCTTCCACACCATGTGCATTGACTTCTTTTTCGGTATCAACATGAGCAATGATCTTAGCACCTTGATCTTTCCAATAGTTGTTACCCATTACCGCATGTAACTGACCATTCTCATCAACCAGATAACTGACAGGTTTTGAGGTAATTTTTTTGATTTCATCATGCAAGGCTTTAGCAAGCAAATAAGAAGAACTGCCGTTAACCACCAAAACGCTTTTTTCACCAATCACAAAGGTTAGGTTATTATTGTGCCCTGAGTTCGCGTAGGTGTAGGGCTGGGTTGCACCAATAGCAGAATAAACATTGTCAGCCACTTTGATAGGCTTATTGTACAATAATGATTCTGGATAATTATCCGCAGAGACAGTTTCATCTGCCAGTACAGGTGTACTAAGTGCCATTAAGGCAAGTGCGAGTAAACGAAAAAATTGCATGGTGATAGCCTTTATAGAGTAGATTAATAATACAAAAAATTAAGATTTAAAAAATGCCATGTTTTCAGATAAACGAAAATAATCGACAACAGAGCTTAAAATGGCGGAAATACTATCGATGAGACCAACAGTAATTTTAGTATCAATATTCAGATGTTTTAACATGGCAATCGTCTCTCTATAAGTTTTTTTATAGAAAACTGTATGATTTTTTAATGGAATCGCACAATGATACCTTATTTTTACAGTATAAAATGAAGCAATATCGTCTATTTTTACATTGATCTTTTCTTTATTGTTCGATATTATTAGAAATATAAAAACATTTTGTGGCGCTTGATGATGAATGAAAAAGTAGCGGTTATCGCTTTGTCTGCTATTGCCCATGAGGGGCGTTTGGCTATTTTTCGGTTATTGGTTCAGTCGGTGAACGAGGTTGCGGCGGGGGATATTGCTCAACAATTAAGTATTCCATCATCAACGCTCTCTTTTCACTTAAAGGCGTTGCAACAGGCTGGGTTGATTCAGGTGCGTCAAGAAGGACGATTTATGTATTATTCGCCTAATCGGGAAGCTTTTGCCCATTTACTTGCCTACTTAACCGAAAATTGTTGTGATGGAGCTGGTTGTCCTGTGACGGATAAAGGGGAAGCTATATGTCAAAACTAACGGATTGGGCGATGAAACAACCAGTGATCTTTTTACTGGTGTTTGCTGTTGTATGGCTGTTTTCTTATAACCAATTGCCGAGTTGGTCACAGGCTTTTGTGCGTTTATTGTCTGTTGCGCCTGAAACGCAGCTGTTTGAAGCCTTGTCTTTTTTCTTTTACGATGTCCCGAAAATTATGATGTTGTTAGTCGCCATTACCTTAGTCATGGGGATTGTAAACTCTTACTTCACGCCTGAAAAAACGCGTGCCCTATTATCGGGCAAGCATGAGGGGGTGGGTAATGTGTTGGCGGCTTTGCTGGGTATTGTAACGCCTTTTTGCTCTTGTTCCGCGGTGTCTTTATTTGTCGGTTTTTTACAAGCTGGTGTGCCGTTGGGTGTTACTTTTTCGTTTTTGATTGCCGCGCCGATGGTTAATGAAATTGCGCTGATTTTGTTGTTTGGTTTATTTGGTTGGGAAATTGCTGCACTGTATTTAGGCATGGGCTTATTGGTAGCCATATTAGCTGGCTTTGTGATCGGTAAGTTGAATATGGAGCATCAATTAGAAGATTGGGTGCAAGCCTTGCGTAAGGTCAAGGCAGGGCTGGTACAAACCCGTTTGACGTTTGCAGATCGTCTGCAAAAAGGCTTTACCACCGTTCGGGATATTGTCGGAAAAATATGGCTGTACGTCGTATTAGGAATCGCGGTTGGTGCTGGTATTCATGGTTTTGTCCCTGCTGATGCAATGGCTAGTTTATTAGGCAAAGACTGGTGGTCTGTTCCTTTGGCGGTTTTGGTTGGCGTGCCTTTGTATGCTAATGCAGCTGGGATTATTCCGATTGTTGAAGCCTTGCTCGATAAAGGTGCAGCCTTGGGAACGGTATTGGCATTTATGATGAGCATTATTGCCTTGTCATTGCCCGAAATTATTATTTTGCGCAAAGTACTGAAACCCAAACTGATTGCCGTATTTGTATGTGTGGTGAGTATGGGGATTTTGTGTGTTGGTTATATTTTTAATTTTGTTTTGTAATGTTCTAGATAATGGAAATTAAAGTGTTGGGTACAGGATGTGTCAATTGTAAAAGCAACTTTGCGCTGATTAATCTCATGGCTGGGTCGATGATTTTGCTAGGCTTTGTGTTGGCGCACCTCTCTGGACAGGTAGATATGTTATCTGTATCTTGGTTATGGTTGCCAGCTTTTGTTGGCTTGAACCTCATTCAGTTTGCCTTTAGTGGTTTTTGTCCTGCCAAAAGCTTTTTTGAAAAGCTGGGCGTGAAAAAGTCTTGTTGTTAATGTAATGAAGGAATTAATCATGAAATTGATAGGATTAATGGGATTAGGCTTGGCGTTGTTGGCGCAAAATGCGTTAGCAAAGCCTGTCGAGGTGAAGTTCGACAAGATTACTGATAATGTCTATGCCTATATTGGTGAAATGGGCGATCGTAGTGTTGATAATTTCGGTTTAAACTCTAACCATGGTTTAGTGGTTACCGATAAAGGCGCAGTATTGATTGATTCTGGCGCTTCTTACACGGCAGCAAAACAGTTAGAAGCGGCGGCGGCAAAAATTACTCAGCAACCGATTGTTACCGTCATTAACACGGGTAGCCAAGACCATCGTTGGTTGGGGAATGGTTATTTTGCAGGTAAGGGAACAGAAATTATTGCTTTGCAGCGAACCGTTGCAACACAAGCCAAGCAAGGTGCTGGGCAAATTGTAGGCTTGAAAAACACCTTGGGTGAGCAAATGGTAAATACGCAACCCGTTAGTGCGAAACAAGCGAATGAAAGCGATTATAAAAAAATGAGGATCGGCGGTACGGATATTGAAATGCGTTATTTCGCTGATGCCCATTTTGCGGGCGATGCTGTGGTCTATTTGCCCAAAAGCAATGTGCTATTCAGTGGTGATCATGTCTATGTCGATCGTATCTTAGGCGTATTACCTGGACACTCTAACCCAAAAACATGGCGCACAGCGGTACATGAAATGATGAAAACCTACCCAACAGCAACCGTTGTACCAGGTCATGGTCACGTGTGTGATATGAAAAAAGTTAAAGCAGAAACGGCTGACTATCTCGACTATTTAAATGATGTGGTGGGCAAAGCGGCAACCAACATGGAAGAAATCGATGTGGTGTCGGCAAAAGCGCGTGATTTACCAGCATTTAAGCATCTCAAAGTGTATGACGTGTTGCATCCAAAAAACGTCAACAGCACCTTTTTATTCTATGAGCAAGGAAATTAAGTATGAGCATCAGTATTTACCATAACCCCAATTGTGGCACTTCGCGCAATACGCTGGCGATGATTAAAGCGAGCGGTGAAGAACCGATTGTGATTGAGTATTTGCAAACACCGCCAACCAAGGCAATGTTGACTGTGATGATTCAGGCGGCAGGCTTAACGGTACGCGGCGCAATGCGCACCAATGTCCCTGAATACACTGAAAACCAACTCGATAACGACACCTTATCGGATGATGAATTGCTTGATTGGATGCTCAAACATCCGATTTTGATTAACCGTCCCGTTGTTGTATCGCCCAAAGGAACGCGTTTGTGTCGTCCGTCTGAATTAGTGCTTGAGTTGCTGCCCAATCCCTATTTTGGTGAGTTTACTAAAGAAGATGGTGAGAAGGTTCTTTATTCTAAACCAGCCGCTTCAAGCTCTTCTTTAGAAAGATAACGGTAGGTATAGCCTTTAGCAGAGATGCAGCGTGAAATATAGGTATCCCTATCATTTGCGTTTGCATCTACTGTATTGTAGGTAAGACGAGAGTCATATCGTTTGATATATACGTCTTCGCGACCATCATGCGTGCGGTGACCATAGACAGGCACTTGTACCCACTGTGCTTGTCTGAACCAACGTATCGGATATAAGGGTTGCGCCTCTTGAATACAAAGATTGTAATCATGATTGTAATAGCGTTGATCTGCTACAACACCATCTTTGAATGCGACAGTGCGACCGCAAGCTGACAATAAGAGTGCAATAACCATGAAAGATAGTATTTTGAACATAAAAAACTCCGCACAAATGACGGTGACAACATTAGCATAGTTCATCATCAGGTGACACTATTTTACCAATTAAATAGGCTTAATTTATGTTAGCAATATTTATTTTTATATTCACGCTTGTTTTGATTGTTTGGCAACCTAAGGGTTTAAAAATTGGTACTAGTGCCGTTGCTGGTGCTGTGGTTGCCTTGGCTTTAGGAGTGGTTTCTTTTGATGATGTCTGGACGGTAACGGATATTGTTTGGGATGCGACGCTTGCCTTTATCGGTATTATTTTATTGTCGATGGTGCTGGATGAAATCGGTTTTTTCGAGTGGGCAGCATTGCATATTATTCAAGCCAGTGGCGGCAGTGGCAATCGCTTATTTGTGCTGGTGCTATTATTGGGGGCAGGGGTTTCTGCTCTGTTCGCCAACGATGGGGCAGCATTGATTTTAACGCCTATTTTATTGGCAAAAATGCGTCTACTCAAGCTCGACCCTAAAACAATTTTTGCTTTTCTGATTGCGGGTGGTTTTATTGCTGATTCAGCTTCAAACCCATTAATCATTTCAAATTTGACCAATATTGTTACTGCAGGTTATTTTGGCATTGGATTCTGGGAATATGCCAGTACTATGTTTTTGCCAAACTTGGTTTCGATTGTGGCATCAATCTTAGTGCTATGGCTGTTTTTTCGCAAAGCGATTCCCTCACAAATTTCACTATTGGGGTTACCTGAGCCGATGTCTGTGGTTAAGCATAGCGCCTTATTTAAGCTCAGCTGGTGGTTTTTAGGGTTGTTGCTCATTGGTTACTGGATTGGAGATTGGTTGCATTTGCCTGTATCCGTTTTTGCATTGGGTGGCGGACTGGTGTTTCTGCTTTTGGCGGGATTTATGAAAGCGGCAAGAATTGGGCTGACGCTTAAAACAGCACCTTGGCAAGTGGTATGGTTTAGCGTTGGCTTATATGTTGTCGTTTTCGGACTTAAAAACGCAGGATTGACCGATCAAATTGCAGGTGTTTTACAGTGGGCGATTGCTCAAGGTCAGGTAACAGCGGTATTAGTGACAGGCTTTATGGCGGCAGGCATTAGCTCGGTAATGAATAATATGCCAACAGTTATGTTGATGGATATTGCGATTGCCCAAACGGGCAACGAAATGCTGGCATATGCCAATTTATTAGGCTGTAATTTAGGGCCTAAAATGACGCCAATTGGCTCGTTAGCGACTTTGCTTTGGTTGCATGTGTTAGACAAAAAAGGGGTGCATATTGGCTGGTGGGAATACATGAAAGTTGGGCTAATTGTTACGCCGCCAGTGCTTTTACTCGCATTACTTCCTTTGGCGTGGCACTGAGAATAGTGTTGATATTTTATTGCCTCTTTTATTGTCATTGTGTGTTATATTCTAAAAAAGATACTGAAATATTACGCAATAAAATGTAATAACATATTGGTGCAAGCAAATTGGAGGTAGTTATGGTAAAACCATAATAATAACAGCTAAGCATTTATGGCTTGGTAAGTTGGATTGCGTACCTTTTTTTACGCCAAAATATCGTGGTTGTTTACATCATTATCTATTCACCATCGCTTTGATGAGCTTAGCATTATTAATTCGCTTAGCGATTGCTCCTGTCGATGAGGGGTTGCAATTTTTAACTTTCTTTCCTGCGGTCGCTATATCGGCTATTGTTGGTGGTTACCGTGCGGGTTTGTTTGCTTCTTTTATTGGTGTTTTCTTTGCTATTTATGTATTTACAGCGCCTTATTTTTCTTTTGAAGTTGATAATATACAGGTTGCTATTTGGTCAAATTTGGTGTTTTTGTTCGATGGTCTCGTTGTTTCCTTTTCAATTGAAGCCATGCACCGTTATCGTGAGCAATATCAAATAAAGCTAAACGAAGTAATGGAGTCGGAAGCGCAATTGCGCGTTGCTGCAGCAACCTTTGAAACCCATGAAGCAATCATGATTACAGATGCAGCAGGTAATATCATTCGTGTCAATTATGCCTTTAAAAATATTGCAGGCTATAACGAAGATGAAGTGCTAGGGAAAAATCCACGTATGCTTAGTTCGGGTCGTCACGATCAAGACTTTTATAAAAGCATGTGGAACGCCTTGTTAACTGAAGGAAAATGGAGTGGTGAAATTTGGGATAGAAAGAAAAACGGTGAGATATATCCTAAGTTTGCAACAATTACTGTGGTTAAAGATGATCATGGTGAAGTTTTTCAATATGTATCAATATTTACTGATATTAGTGAGCGTAAAAAAGCGGAAGAAGAAATTTATAACCTCGCTTTTTATGATGTATTGACTAAACTACCTAATCGACGCTTATTGTTAGATCGTCTTGCTGTCTCTTGCACTGTTGCTAAACATGAGCATCTTTATGCCGCATTAATGTTTTTGGATATGGATAAATTCAAAATGCTAAACGACACCCTTGGACACGAATATGGCGATATGATGCTGATTGAGGTAGCAAGGCGACTCAAGTTTTGTGTGCGTGAAAATGATACCGTTGCTCGTCTTGGTGGGGATGAGTTTGTGGTACTGATCGAGCGTATTAGTGCCGATGAGCAAGTTTGTTTACAAGATGCTGCAACAATTGCAGAAAAAATACGAGCTGTTTTAGCAACGCCTTACCAGTTGGGAACGCATCGATATTACAGCTCACCAAGTATAGGTATTTGTATTTTTTGTGATCATGGACTTTTGATTGATGAGCTGATTAAGCGTGCTGATATGGCGATGTATCAAGCTAAGGCTTTGGGGCGTAATCGAGTGCATTTTTTTGATCCTAAGATGCAAGATAGTGTTGAATCGCGTGCTGCATTAGAGTCAGATTTGTGTCGTGCATTGGCTGATCGAGAATTTTGTTTGTACTATCAGATTCAATTGGATAATCACAATCACCCTGTGGGTGCAGAGGTTTTGATTCGTTGGCAACATCCAGAGCGCGGCATGATATTTCCTGACGAATTTATTCCACTTGCTGAAGAAAGTTCGCTTATTTTAGATATTGGTTATTGGGTGCTTGATACTGCTTGTCAACAATTAGCACTCTGGCAACAGCGTACTGAGACACGAAATTTGATGCTGGCTGTCAATATTAGTGGTCTACAATTTAAACAGTTTGATTTTGTACAGCAGGTTATTGCAGTTATTCAAAAATATCAGATTGATGGATCACGTCTCAAGCTAGAATTAACTGAAAGTGTTGCTTTAAGCGATATCAATTCGGTTATAGAAAAAATGCTGAGACTAAAAAAAGAGGTTGGGGTTACTTTTGCTCTGGATGATTTTGGCACAGGCTATTCATCGTTATCCTATCTCAAACGCTTACCTGTTGATCAGATTAAGATTGATAAAAGTTTTGTACGTGATATTACTACCGATAGTAGTGATGCCGCTATGGTCAAAACTATTATTAATATTGCAAAGAATTTTGGCTTAGATGTAGTTGCTGAAGGGGTAGAAACGAGAGGTCAAAAGGTGTTTTTAGAAGATAATGGTTGCACGATTTATCAGGGCTATTTGTTTAGTAAACCTGTTGCATTAGATGTCTTTGAGTCACTCTTAAGTTGT
>CAMCGI010000067.1 GCA_945874205.1 Francisella tularensis subsp. holarctica | reverse complement strand
GCACACAACTAGCCGACAAATCTGGCGACATGCTTAATAGTATTACCGCTTCGATTGAGCAGGTAGCAGACAAGATTGAAGCAATTGCCAATGCATCGAACGAACAAAGCACAGGCATTAATCAAGTAAATAAAGCCATGGCGAATATTGACAAAGTAACGCAAGAAAATGCGGCATTAGTTGAAGAAACAACGGCTGCGGCAGAAAGTTTAAGCTCAGAAGCCAATGCGTTACGCAACAGTATGGCGTTCTTTAAAACAGGAACAACCAGCAATGCGCATTATCATGCTAAGCCATCATCGGCTAAAACAAATAGCAAAAAATTTGCGCTACCAGCACCCAGTACACACTAAAAATAGCGTATTATATTAGTCAAAGTTTTACATTAACGATAAAAAGATAGGATTTGATTAGATGAATATGGCAGCAAAAGAATTTCTCTTACCTAAAGACTTGGTTATTTTATCGACCAGTGATTTACGGGGAAATATTCTTGAATATAACCTAGGTTTTAAAGACGCATCAGGTTATAACGACGATGAACTAAAAGGGAAACCACATAGTTTATTACGTCATCCTGACATACCTAAGGATGTCTTTATCGACTTTTGGGAAACAATCCAAGATGGTCGACCATGGTTTGGTATTGTCAAAAATAAACGCAAAAATGGCGATTATTATTGGGTGCAAGCGAATGTTGCCCCAATACTAGAAAATAGTCGCATTATTGGTTATGTTTCAGTTCGCTATCCTGCAACGCGCGAACAAATTGCCTTCGCAGAGCGTTTGTATGCTGACGCTAATCTAGGTCGTGCAAAAATCCCTAAAACTAAACGTATGTTAGGGCATAGACCTGAGTTTATTGCCGCTTCCATTGCAACTATATTTGAAGTAATACCGCTAATAGTCGTTGAGTTAGGGTATGTTTTGCCTACATGGTTACTGACATCGACGACCGTCGTGTCTGTTATTGCGCTTAGCTATTTTACACATCGATTTATTAACGCACTACATCCGACAGAAAACCAGCAACGCGCAATTGAAAGCTTGATGCAAGGCAATTTTAAAGATGTGTTTATGGGTACTGATCCGTGGACTGAAAAACTTAATCTCATTCGCACACGCGTTGGTGATTCTGGTGCGCGTCAGTACGATAATATTCGTCAAGCTGCAATGTTAACATCAGCAATGACCAGTACTACGACATGCCTAATGGTTGTCGATGGCGATTTTAATATTGTTAGCACCAATATAGCACTAGACAAGATGTTTAAGCACAACGAAAATGCATTAAAAACAGTATTACCTCACTTTAATGCAAGTAACATTGTGGGTAGTAATATGGATATATTTCATAAAAATCCTGCCCATCAGCGTGCAATGCTATCGCGTTTATCATCGTTGTGGCAGGGAGAAATCAAACTCGCAGGATTAGTGCTGCGCTTATCAGTAAGTCCCATTGATCACAATGGCCATCGAATCGGATACGTTGTTGAGTGGTTCGACCGTACACAAGAAGCACGACTAGATGCTCAATTGGATGTCATTACTCACTCTTCTAAAAATGGCGTATTGCATCATCGTTTAGCATTAGAGCATGCGTCTGGTGTGTATCTTAGCTTGGGAGAGGGCATTAATTCTTTATTAGCTGTTTTATCTTCTTTTACTGCGCGAGTGGGGCACTCTGTTGGTGAGCTTGCTTTTTCGCACATAGATACACAAATGCACGGTGAATATAAAGGTGCATATCGTAATGTTCAACACTCTATTAACTTAGCAATGCGTAACTTAAACGAGTTGTTAGGACAGGTTCAATATACATCAAACGAAGTTAATAATGAGATGCGCCAACTAAGTGATGGTGTTAATCATTTTTCGGATCAAACCCAACAACAGGCAGCAGCGATTGAGCAAACAGCAGCAGCCATGGCACAAATGTTATCTGCTGTTAAAAGTAATACCAACAATGTACATTATGCCAATGATCTTGCTCATGGCGTACATGATCGTGTCGAAGAAAGTGCTTCTGTCATGCAAGACGCATTGGATGCGATGCAACAAATTCATGACTCAGGAAATAAAATTGGCGATATTGTATTACTTATCGACTCAATTGCCTTTCAGACAAACTTACTGGCATTGAATGCAGCAGTCGAAGCTGCTCGAGCAGGTGAACATGGTCGTGGATTTGCAGTGGTTGCTTCTGAAGTACGTGCTTTAGCACAAAAATCAGCGAATGCTGCTAAAGACATTAAAGCACTGATTGACGGCAGCGTGAGTCAGATTAAACATGGCACCAGCTTGGTTCACAAAACATCAGCGACTTTAAATGATGTGCGTTGCTCAGTTAACGAAATGGCAACAGTAGTCTCTCAAATTTCTGACTCCTCAAAAGAGCAAGAAAAAGGCATTGATGAGGTCAATAAAGCGATTACGGTTATGGATGCTGTAGCTCAGCAGTCTGCAGCTTTGGTAGAACAGACTGCTGCTTCAGCCACACATGTAGCATCACAAATGCATGGCTTAGATTGTATTTGTCGTCACTTCACGCTTTCAAAAGAAGGACAATCAATTTCTCATCAAGGTCGTAGCCTATTAGCAGAGATGAAACAAGCCCATCTTAATTGGAGTGTTCGCATGGGTAACGTTGTGCAGGGCATTGAAAAAATAGCAGATATTTCAGCGGTCGGCAATCATCATGTATGCGGTTTAGGAAAATGGCGTGATAATGAAGGTCGTGCTTTTGAACACCTACCGCAAATGAAAGATATGGATGTGTTACATGCAAAATTTCATACATTACTTGCCACTATATTGGATCACAGCAATAAGGGTGATGTTGATACTGCAAACGAGATGATGATAAAAGTTGATGAAATGTCGCATCAAATGGTGCATGTACTAGAAAGTTTAGAGCAAGCGATAATGCATAGTGACAGCAATTACTCTGTAAAGCAGATTTTGACTAACCAATCACATTTTGACCATAATCATTAAATAGGGCAAGGTTAGATATGTGCTCAAAGTTACCACTTGTCAATTATGACAATTTATGGGGATTACATCTAGAAATTGGTGATAGCCTTACGGAGCTGTTGATTATTTTTGATAATTACCTACCTAAATGGTCTGAACACATTTATAGTGCTTGTCTTGAGCATGATTATTGCGCACTGAATCACACAATAAAAGCATTACGTAATTTTTCGCTGCTATTAAGTGCAGATCGCTTGGTCTGTATGTCTGACTTATTATGTGAAATGATGCATAACGGAGCAATTAATGAGGAGCTTATTAATCTCTTATTGAGTAACGCTAAAGAAACCCAACAGAGCTTACAACAAAGACACGCTGATTTTAGGTTTTTTAATAATCAAATAATTTGTCTACATCATGGAGGCGGCAATGATCTACCATCTTAATTTGCGCGAAGTTACCTACGCCCTATCTGAAGCGTTAGATTATGTGGGCATTGATGACACCTTGCATGGTAAGCGTGTTGCATTTATGGCAGCAGAAGTAGCAAAAAAACTCAACTGGCCTCAACAGCGCGTTGATGATATTGTCATGGCAAGCATGTTACATGATTGTGGTGTTTCTTCTACTGATGTGCATTCACATTTGGTCACTGAATTAGACTGGAATAACTCTCAAACACACTGCCAACGAGGTGCAAAGTTATTGCAGCAAACAACACTATACCAACAGTTTGCAAATATCGTTTTATATCATCATACCCATTGGGATAGCTTTGCTAGTTCTGTCTCACTTCAAGACAAAGAGAACGCCAACCTGATTTATTTGGTCGATCGACTAGATGCATTACATGCACAAATTGGTGATCAGTCATCTCAACAACGCCAGAAAATTGTACAAACACTTGCTAACTATTCAGGCACTATGTTTTCACCTGAATTTGTACTCGTATTACAAGAACTTGCTCAAATTGATTATTTTTGGTTCACAATGGAGGCAACGCCGCTTACGATCTACTTAACTCATTGGATAGAGCAAGGTCATGAAGAGGCGTTAGCGTATTCTTTAATCAAAAATATTGCCATTATGTTTGCAAATATTGTGGATGCAAAAAGCGAATTTACCAGCAAACACACCTACGGTGTTGCCGCAGTAGCAAAATTTCTGGCAGAACACTATGGGCTAACAGAGCAAGATCAAAACAAAATTGAGTTGGCAGGGTTTTTTCATGATCTTGGTAAGCTTAAAGTTTCTGATGCCATTTTACAAAAAAATGCACCTTTAACAGACGAAGAACATTTTCAGATGAATCGTCATGGGTTTGATTCTGGTATGATTTTAAACAAAATTAAAGGGTTTCAAGACATTGCACGGATTGCTTCTTTGCATCACGAAACTCTAGATGGCAAAGGATATCCTTATCATCTAACAGCTGAACACATTCCAATCGAAGCCAGAATTGTAACGATCGCCGATATTTTTCAGGCATTGGTGCAAAATCGTCCATACCGTGCTGGTATGAGCGCAAAAGAAGCTTTAACCATTATGGCTCAAATGACTAAAGAGCATAAACTAGACGAAAGAATCATCTTAATACTAAGTAAACATTTAGAAGAAGCTTACTTACAGGCAATAAAACCTGAAACAACTATGCATGGCAACTAATGTTAAAAAAATAGTCGCAATCAATCAACTCCTATTTAGGCTATACTAATCGACCACTAAAACAAATATGGCCAGATAGATACATAGTATGGATACGCACATTCGCGTTCGCGGCGCACGCACGCACAATCTTAAAAATATCGATATCGACATCCCTAAAAACCAGCTCGTTGTTATCACAGGGCTATCAGGTTCAGGCAAATCATCCCTCGCCTTCGACACCCTTTATGCCGAAGGACAACGTCGTTATGTCGAAAGCTTGTCAAGTTATGCGCGTCAGTTTTTATCGATGATGGAAAAGCCCGATGTCGATAGCATCGATGGGTTATCTCCTGCCATTGCCATCGAACAAAAAGCGACCAGCCACAACCCACGCTCAACTGTCGGTACTGTCACCGAAATTTATGACTATTTTCGCCTACTGTTTGCCCGTGTCGGCACACCGCGTTGCCCAACGCATGGCTGCGATTTACATGCGCAAACAATTAGCCAAATGGTTGACCGCACGCTCGAATTGCCAGAAAACACCCGCGCCATGATTCTTGCCCCTGTCGTACGGGGCAAAAAGGGAGAGCATAAAGATGTCTTAACCGAGTTAGTCGCACAAGGATATATCCGCGCCCGTATTGATGGCGAGTTGATCGAGCTTGACACCATCCCCAAATTAGACGGCAAAAAAAAGCACGATATTGAAGCCGTTATCGACCGTTTCAAAGTTCGTGACGATATAAAACAACGCTTGGCAGAATCCTTTGAAACAGCGATAAAGCTTGGTAATAACTTAGCACGAGTCGAACCCTTGTCAGAAGAAGATGGCGAATTTTCACTGCTTTTTTCGAGCAAGTTTGCCTGTCCGTATTGTGGCTATAGCATTACTGAGCTTGAGCCGCGTTTATTCTCGTTTAACAGTCCGCATGGCGCTTGTGGCAGTTGCGATGGCTTAGGTTATAGTGAGCATTTTGATTATGCACGTATTATTTCCCATCCTGAACTCTCTGTTGGTAATGGTGCAATTCATGGTTGGGATAAACGTAATGCCTACACCAAAACTCTGCTTATAGCGCTAGCAGCCCATTATCAGTTTGATTTAGAAACCCCTTGGCAAGATCTACCTGAGTCCATACAACAGCAATTATTATATGGCAGTGGCAATGAGCGCATTGCGCTCCCAGCAGGTCGCTATTCCGATGCACCGCGTCCGTGGGAAGGCATTTTGCCATGGTTCGAGCGACGCTTTAAGGATAGTGAATTTGAGTCTGTCAAAACTGAGTTGGCTCAGTTGCGCATTGTTAGCCCCTGTCCCAGTTGCGAGGGCAGTCGTTTGAATGAAGCTGCACGTCATGTCTTTATTGCGGATATGAGCTTGCCTCAACTCACGCAAATGCCGCTAAACATGCTACACGACTGGATTAGTCAGTTGACCCTAACAGGTAACAAAGCTCAAATTGCCGATAAAATCTTAACCGAAATTAGCAATCGCCTAGGCTTTCTCATTCAAGTGGGCTTATCTTATTTGACGCTTGAGCGCAGTGCAGAGACACTATCGGGCGGTGAAGCACAGCGGATTCGCTTGGCGAGTCAAATCGGCTCAGGACTGACAGGGGTAATGTATGTACTCGATGAGCCATCAATTGGTTTACATCAACGCGATAACGACCGATTATTAGCCTCTTTACGTCGTCTGCGTGATTTAGGTAACACTGTTATTGTTGTTGAGCACGATGAAGATGCGATGCGTCAGGCAGACTATTTAATCGATATTGGCACAGGTGCTGGCGTACATGGCGGACATATTGTGGCGCAAGGCACGCCCGATGAAGTTATTAATAATCCACTATCACTGACAGGACAATATTTAAGTGGCGCACGCGCCATTGCCATTGCTGAACGTCACACACCGACAGATAAACAGCTGGTATTAGTGGGTGCAAATACCCATAACCTGCAAAATGTCACCCTCAGCTTGCCTGTGGGGTTATTCACCTGCATTACAGGTGTTTCAGGCTCAGGCAAATCGACTCTCATTAATGACACGCTATACCGCATCACTGCCAATGCGCTCAATGGCGCAGCACTCCATCCCGAAAGCTACGAGCGTATCGAAGGGCTAGAACACTTCGATAAAGTCATTAATATCGACCAAAGCCCGATTGGACGCACACCACGCTCCAATCCTGCGACCTATACAGGCTTATTCACCTCCATTCGTGAATTGTTAGCTGCTGTTCCTGAATCTCGCGCACGTGGCTATACCCCCGGAAGATTTAGTTTCAACGTTGCTGGGGGGCGTTGCGAAGCCTGTCAAGGCGATGGTGTGATTAAAGTTGAAATGCACTTCCTACCCGATATTTATGTACCCTGCGATGTCTGTCATGGCAGCCGCTATAATCGTGAAACGCTCGATATTCGCTACAAAGGCAAAACCATTGCTGATATGCTCAATATGACTATCGAAGATGCACTCGTCTTTTTTGATGCCCTGCCCAATATTAAACGCAAATTAGCAACCCTCATGGATGTTGGCTTGTCTTATCTTAAACTCGGTCAAAGCGCAACTACCCTATCGGGTGGTGAGGCACAACGCATTAAACTCGCCAAAGAACTATCGAAACGCGACACAGGCAATACACTCTATATTTTGGACGAGCCGACCACAGGGTTACACTTTCATGATATTGAGCTTTTGTTAACAGTGCTACATCGACTACGCGATCACGGCAATACCATTATTGTCATCGAACATAATTTGGACGTGATTAAAACAGCCGACTGGATTATCGATATGGGACCTGAAGGGGGCAATGGTGGTGGTCAGATTATCGCACAAGGGACACCAGAAGCCATTGCTGATTGTGAGCATAGCTGGACAGGGAAGTATTTAAAAAGTGCGCTTGCTTAATTTGGAGTTGCTATTTTGAAGTGCTACTTTTGTTATACCATAAAGCGTTTTTATAATAGTTTTTCGCCTATTCAACTATGGCAGTGGTTGTTTTCTTTTTTCCAAAAGAAACAACCTACTGAACAAGCAAATGAACAAGCAAATGAACAACCCACTGAACCACAGCAAGAAAATCACTCAAAACTTATTCGCGTCTTAACACAAAATTTAACAGGAAAAGATTTTGTTATTGGTGACATCCATGCTTGTTTTACTGCAGTTGACCATGCATTGGCAGCCGTCAACTTTAATATTAAGCATGATCGATTAATTTGCGTTGGCGATTTAGTCAATCGTGGTACAGAAAATATCCGTGCTCTTGGCTACTTGAATCAGCCTTGGTTTTATTCTGTACTCGGCAACCATGATTGGGTTCATGCATTCGATGAATCAAACAATTTTACTAATTCTCGCATCAATAAAGACGATTTGAAATGGGCATTATCCATTCGTACAAAAACAAACTATCAACAGTTGTCCACAATGCTGCGCCAGCTTCCGCTCTTAATTGAAATACAGACAGCAAATGGTCTAGTCGGTGTGGTACATGGTGAAGTAGGTAGCCAATTTAATAGCTGGGATGAGGCAAAGCTTAGTTTAGCGCAAATTAATTCTACACAAAATTGTCAAATTAACCCATTGATGATTGGACGTACACGCCATCAAAAAGACAATTGTGCAACGAAGATAATCAAAGGGGTAACCATGGTAATTAGTGGTCATACACTACAAAAAGAACCGAAATGGATTGGTAATAGCTTATTTATCGATACAGGTTTGGTTTATGGCTTAAAAAATACGCAACGAAAAAGCGGATTGACTCTAATCGATATTACCAATAAGCGTTCTTACTATTTTCCAATGAATAACCATAAGGGCATCATTGATATCAGCGCCGTCAAACGTTCCCCCCTATCAGTACCCACTTTTCTGTTTAGAATGGCACGATGAAAACAATCTAACAACCTGCCAAAATTGGCAGTTGTCAGATTGCAAATAAACTTAATGTAACCGTGCCAATCGACGAGCACCACTCTTAACAGTTGCCAATAACTGTTTTAACGTATCGGGACGTAATGGTTTAAGCAAAAAGGCATCACCGATTTCATCTTGAGCATTGTATGCAATTTGCTGCTTAAAATTAGCCGAACGTGCAATATCAATAATACGCGCCACAATCCCCTCTAGCGGCTGACGAATACCACGCTGAATTACATTCACATAAAGCCAAACTAATAGCATTAGTAACACACCAATCGCAACTGAAATTAAAATCAGCGTTTGTGATGCTGTATCGACGCGCTGACTTGCCATAGAAGCAATCACGTTGCTTAATGAGTCTTCAATCTTTTTAAATGCGTTAATACGTTCAGTCGTTTTAGCAAACCATTCTTGTGCATCAATACCTAAGGGCTGACCAGAAACTGTATTATCTACTGCTTGCTTAACCATAGCGTTAAGCTGCTCAAACAAAGGAAGCGCACGTATCTCCGTTAACATCATCACTTGAACTGGTGGTGCCAAATGCATAAAATAATCGAGTTTTTCTTTTCTAATCGCACCCAAGGCAATAAATTTAGTTAACGCTTCGTTTGTTGCAAACTTATTCGCCGAAAAAGCAGCATTACCCGCAGCACGCTCCTGCCGTTCCATTAAACCTATCCAAACTTATACATAGTTAAGTTTAGTGTTAACTTCCTGCTTCACAGGGGCTGGTTTCGTTTTGTTCTTGCGAACAGAACCAGAGCCTTC
>CAMCGI010000066.1 GCA_945874205.1 Francisella tularensis subsp. holarctica | reverse complement strand
TCCGAAATAGGGATGTGTGTTTGTTTCGATAGTAATGCACGAATATCAGTAGCAGTAATACGCATTTTTCGTTTGCTAATGGGTTTCGCTTGCTCATGCGCACCCACTTCGTCCACGAGATCAATTGCTTTATCGGGTAAATGTCGATCAGTAATATAACGTGCCGATAACTCAGCAGCAGCGGTTAGTGCGCCTAAGGTATAGTGAACTTGATGATGTTCTTCAAACTTAGCTTTTAGTCCCTTAAGGATAGCAATGGTATCGCTAATGCTAGGTTCAAGTACATCAACTTTTTGAAAGCGACGATTAAGTGCTTTGTCTTTAGAAAAAGCATTACGATATTCTTCAAATGTCGTTGCACCAACACATTTAATAGATCCTCGCGCAAGAGCAGGCTTAAGTAAGTTGGCAGCATCCATTGCGCCGCCTTGTACGCTACCAGCCCCTACGATGGTATGAATTTCATCGATAAATAATACAGCATTATCGACATTTTCAAGCTGTGCTAGAATAGTCTTAAATCGTTTTTCGAAGTCGCCACGATAGCGTGTCCCTGCTAATAGCCCTGCCAAATCGAGTGTATATATTTGCGAGCCAATCAGTCCATCGGGTAGCATATTGGTTTCAGAAGCAATAGCAAGTCCCTCGGCAATAGCTGTTTTACCAACACCCGGTTCACCCACTAATAAGGGGTTGTTTTTGCGTCGACGCAGTAAAATTTCACTTACTCTTAATACTTCTTTATCACGTCCAATGACAGGATCTATTTTACCAGCACGTACTAAACTGTTAAGATGAATAGCATAAAGCGATAAAGCATCTTCAGATTCTTCTTTATCTGATTTTCCTGTTGTTTTTCTTAAGTTTTCATTATAGTTAAGACTATCATCTTTGCGTAGTCCGTGTGCAATAAAACTCAACATGCTCGCTTTGTCAGCACCATAACGCTCTAGCAGGTCAACTGATTGACTTTCACGCTCACCATACAAAGAAGCGAGTAACCCTAGCGCATTAACTTTGGTGTTTTGTGATTGTTGCGCATTAAAAATGGCACGCTCAATAACGCGTTGTAGCGCCATGGTAGGCATGGCTTCTTCGTTTTTAAGCAGACGCTTTTCTTGCATAACCAAAAGGCGAACAATTTGTTTTTTAAGACCAGCAATATTAACCAAACACGCTGCCAATGCTTCTTGCACGGCACTATGCTCGATAAGTAAAGACAATAAGTGCTCAAGCGTAACATATGCATGTTGCTGCTGTTGTGCTAGTGTAAATGTACCTGATAGCAGATGTTGAACATCTTTTTCGAGCATAGACATAGTCAGTTTTCTTTTATTAAGTTCTTTCTGGTTGCAAGGTAGCTAACAAAGGATAACCTTGTTCGCGGGCGAGTTGTAAGACTTGCATCACCTTAGTTTCAGCAATTTCTTTATAATAAGTGCCACAAATAGCTTGCCCTTCTTCATGAATAATGAGCATAATATCGGTCGCTTTATCTATTGGCTGACGAAAATAGCGCATTAATAACTCAACGACAAAATCCATAGGTGTAAAATCATCATTATGCAAAACAACATCATAGCGACGTGGCGGTTGATATTGTGTTTGTTCTAGCAGTTCTGGATCAAGTTGTGATAACGACATGTTTTTTAAGCTACTCTACTGTGACTTTAGCATATAAATGACCACCTGACTGATGATGATCTTTTGGCAGTCCTTTAAAAGGGAATCTGATATAGCTACCAATTGCGACTTTCTGCGCAATTTTAACCTTAAATAATCCTGTTGGTGCATCAAAATACATATCACCACCTGTCTCCCAAAGTGTTTTGGGTACTTTAAGTAGCATATATAAATCACCACCACGAATTTTGAAAGCACTATGATGACTCAGTTTAAATGAAACAATATAATCACCCGCACGTCCACCAAACAATCCTGGAAAACCTTTACCTGGAAATCGATATTCTTTACCTGTTAACGCACTACTATCAAAAGGCACTTTGGCATTTAAGCTAGGCACTACAAAATATTTCTCTTTAAGTAAACGAAACGCATACTTAAGCGTAAGTGGATAAACCATATTGCGATCACGTCCCGCAATGGTATCAGGTTCCCAGTGACCAAAATTGGTATTATTATTTTGACCAGTAAATGTTGTATTCTGGTTTTGATTATATGTCTTATCTCGAAAACTGTGTTGTGCACGCTGCGCTTGAGATTCTTTTGCTGCAGTTTTTAAAGCCTGCGCAGCAGCATCATAACTTTGACGGTGTCTGCTAAGCACATCATATGCTTCAGACACTTCCTGAAAACGACTGGTTGCTAGTGGGTGATCACTCACGTCGGGATGATATTGACGTGCCAGTTTGCGAAATGCAGTCTTAATAACAGCAAGATCACACGCTTGTGTTACGCCCAATATAGCATAATAGTCTTTCTGTGCATCGAATAAGTCTATCATGACCCTAGCCTAATTTGAGTATACATATATAAGAAAATTATCATTTTATATCAATTCCACTGTTTGTACTTATATGATAGGTCTCATTTTATCACACTGGTTCATGTTGTGTTAACCATCATGATTGAATAGCACCCTGTTTATTGAGCCATATTAAAACAAGCATTAAATGTGCCATAATTTAATTTAATTTAGTTTATTCTTTTGTTGTGATGGTGCTTATGCTTGTATTGAAGTCATATTTTTGTTGTTAATTGGCATTTCTATGCCATAATTAAAGCGTATTTAAAAGTGCATTTGGCATGCTAATAAAAATTAAAAAATGTTCAAAAGGGTATGTGTTTTATGTCTCATTTTTCTTCTAAAATTTTCAAAATACTTCTTGCTGAAGATGACATCACTTATCAAAAAATATTAGTGTCATTTCTATCGAAACAGGGGTATGACGTAGTTTGTGTCGCGACCGCTAAAGATTTTTGGCATCAATTTAAAAAAATTAATCCAGATTTAGTTATATTAGATATCATGCTTCCAGATGGGAACGGGTTTAGTATTGTTCATCGTATTAGAGTGATTAATGAAATTATTCCTGTTTTAATTGTGACAGCTTTAGATGGTTCTTCTGATAAAGAAATTGCATTAGCCGCAGGTGCAGATTCCTTCCTAAGTAAGTCGGGTACATTAGGCGAGTTGGCACTCATCATAAAGCGATGCATTATTCGTCACAATGCGATTGAACGTCGATATTTAGAAATACAACATACTACTACCGATTGTAATGTTGCATTAAGTAGTATCAGCTGGCGATTATCAAAGCAGTCTATGTCGCTAACCAATTCACAAGGGAGTTCTTTGTCATTAAACCTGATGGAGTTTAATCTGTTACAGCTATTTTCAAACAATGCTAATACGGTCGTTTCTCGTCAATTATTAAGTGAACAACTTGGAAAAGCACTCGCTATTAGCAGCTATGATGGTGCTTTGAGCACGTTAATTTGCCGTCTAAAAAAACGTTGGCAGGATCTGACTCATCAGCCGTTACCATTGCGCTCATTACGCAGTAAAGGCTATATTTTTTCAGAACCGTTGATTTTGAGTGCAGTAAATGACTAAAGACAATGATAATTTTTGCTGTATTTTAATGTAATAAATCGTAATAAATTTAGATTTTTGTTTTTTTTAATAAAAATTATTATATCATTAATGCATTGCAACTTGTTTTATATCAAGTATAAGGTGCTATTTTGCTAATATTTCGTATTTTCCATTAATTTTTTTTATGAAATAAAATGTAATTATTTTATAGACTTAATCATTTGCTTTAATAAAGTTATAATGAGTACTCAATTAATCGTACTTTTGGTGTTTTATTCATGGCTAATCAAGAATTTATATTACCTTCCGATTTGGTGATTTCATCAACGAGCGACTTGCAAGGTAATATTGTTAAGTATAACAGTGGGTTTCGTGATGCATCTGGTTATTCAGATGAAGAAATTATGGGAAAACCGCATAGTTTATTACGTCATCCTGATATGCCACAAGCGGCATTTACTGATTTATGGAATACGCTAAAAAATGGTTATGCATGGTTTGGTATCGTCAAAAATAAACGAAAAAATGGTGATTACTACTGGGTTGTTGCCAACGCAACCCCCATTATTGAAAATGAGCAGATTGTGGGTTATCTTTCTGTTCGCTATCCTGCTAGCAGAGAGCAAGTCGCTTTTGCAGATAAGCTTTATGCCGATGTTCGCTCAGGCAAGGCACGTGTTCCAGTGACGCGAGTAAGTTCTGGTTTTCGCTTTACTGCAGGTTTAATGTTGTTGTCTGTTATTGCACCAGCGATACTGATTTATCAGGGGGCTTTAGTTGCCGAGCCTTGGTTAGTTGGTTTTGGCGTAGTGAGTTTAGCTGCTATGGCGGTAGGAATTCATAAACTGTTTAGTTTATTTTCGCCAAATAAAAATCAAAAAACAGCGATTGAATCCTTAGTTAATGGTAATTTTCGTGAAAAGTTTGTCGGTAATGACCATTGGATTTTTACCCTAAATATGATTCGTTCTCGCTTTGCAGACGCTGCAGCACGCGAATATGACTCAGCAAAACAAGCTGCTATTACAAGCACTGCAATGGATATTGCCAGCACTAATTTGATGGTTGCAGATACGAACTTTACAGTATTGAGTGTTAACGCATCATTAAGCGAGATGTTTAAGCGCAACGAATCCGAAATTAAGTTAACACTTCCTTTATTTGATGCCAGTCGTGTGGTAGGCAGTAATATGGATATCTTTTATAAAGACCCTGAAAATCAGCGTGCCATGATGTCTCGATTAACAACGTCGTGGACAGCAGAATTAAAAGTGTCTTCTTTGACATTAAGATTGACGGTGGTTCCTATTATTCGTAATGGATATAAAATGGGTTATTTGGTTGAATGGTTTGACCGAACGCAAGAAGCGCATTTAGAAGAAGAATTAGTCATTGTTTCCAATGCTGCCTTAAAAGGAATTTTGCACCATCGTATTAATGTAGCGCACTCCACTGGGGTTTATCATTCTTTTGGTCAAGGCATTAATCAATTATTAGAGGTGCTTTCTCATTTTTCAAGTGTCATTGCCTATTCGATTGGTGAACTCGCCTTTTCTCGCTTGTCTTCTGAAATGACAGGTAATTTTAAAGGCGTTTACCGCTGCGTACAAAATTCGGCAAATTTAGCAATTCGTAACCTTAACGAAGTATTAGGGCAAGTGCAATATACTTCGCGTGAAGTTAACTCCGAAATACATCAATTGAGCGATGGTGTTCATCATTTTTCTGAGCAAACACAACAGCAATCCACCGCCATCGAGCAAACAGCAACTGCTATGACACAAATTTTATCGGTTGTTAAAAGTAATACGGCTAATGTCCATCATGCAGATGAGTTGGCAAAAGGTGTGTATGTGCGTGTTAAAGAGGGAAACCTTGTTATGGATCAGGCTCTGGGTGCAATGAAACAAATTCATGATTCAGGTAGTAAAATTGGTGATATTGTTACGCTTATCGACTCCATTGCTTTTCAAACCAATTTGCTTGCATTAAATGCTGCTGTTGAAGCCGCTCGTGCGGGCGAGCAGGGTCGAGGTTTTGCGGTGGTTGCTAGTGAAGTGCGTGCTTTAGCGCAAAAGTCAGCGGGTGCTGCCAAAGAAATTAAAGAATTGATTGATGCGAGTGTGTATCAAATTGTACAGGGTACGCAGCTAGTGCAAAAAACTTCTGTTGCCCTAAATGATATTAGCCATTCTGTTAGTGAGATGTCATCTGTGGTGTCCCAAATATCAGAGGCATCGCGTGAGCAGGTAAAAGGTATTGATGAAGTAAATCGTGCTGTGATTGTTATGGATAGAGTAGCGCAACAGTCAGCTGCTTTGGTAGAAGAAACAGCCGCTTCATCAGCGCATCTGAGATCACAAATGCAGTCTTTAGATACGATGTTGCGCCAGTTTGGTCTATCAAAACAAGGTCAGCAGGTTGCAAAGATTGGACGCACGCCATTAGCGGAAATGAAGCAAGCACATTTAAATTGGCGCATTCGTATGGCTAATGTCATTTTGGGGCACGAAACAATCACTGATACGGCAACGGTTAAAAATCACCATCTTTGTGGGCTTGGTAAATGGCGTGATAGTGAAGGGCGTAGTTTTGAACATCTTCCAGAAATAAATGCATTAGACAGCGCACATCAAAAATTTCATGCATTAGTCGCCCAAGCAATTGAAACTGCTAATAATGGTGATCGTGATGAAGCAGTTTCAATGCTGGCACATACCGATGAACTTTCAGCCGAGGTGGTTGGATTATTAGAGCGACTTGAACAAGCCATGTTGGCGCATGGTGCAGTTGTAGATAAATATCATAATCATAGTCATAGTCATAGTCATCAAATTGGTCATAGTCATGAATAAAAAATCTGATAGCACAATTAATAAATCTGATCATGCTACAATAGCAAAATAAGCGTTAAAAAACACGCATCACTGGTTGTATGTTTTAGTTGTGAAAGGAGTATCTGATATGTGCTTAATATTGCGATTAGGGTATTCGATAAGTTTATTAAATAAAATGAGTCAATTATGAAGCCTTTTTGGCAGCGATCTAAGCGTGATTTACCAAGCCATCAGATTGTGACTAGTGCATCTTCTTCTCATGTTTACAAACAAGATGTACATGCATTGGTATTACAGGCTTCTGATGTATTAAATCAAGAACGTAGTGTCATTAGTCATGAGATGGTGCAAATTAGAGGTCTCATTAGTGATGCAATTAATAGTTTAGATCGTGCTTTTGCGCAGATGATTGCTTTGTCTGGTGAGCAGTGTGAACAGGTTAGGTCATTAACAGGTGCATCTGATGGTGGCATTGTTGATTTGTCAAAACAGATGAAAACATTGTTAAGTGACTTAATTGTCGCAATGGGAGCAACTGAGCAGCGTAATATTGATACAGTGGCTGGTATGGATCATATGATGGAGCAAATTAATGCAATTTTTGATTTACTCTCTTCTGTCTCCGATATTTCAGAACAAACCAATTTGTTGGCGTTAAATGCGGCTATTGAGGCTGCTCGTGCTGGTGAGTATGGTCGTGGCTTTGCGGTTGTATCAGAAGAAGTACGTAAACTTTCTGTTAGTTCTTCCTATTTGAACAAGCAAATTCGTAGTCGTGCTGAAGCGGCAATCGATGCGGTAAATGATGCGAGACAGCTCGTTTCTCAAGGCTCGCTCTATAATAAAAAATTATCGATGGATACTCGCATTAAGGCAGAGCGTCTAACACAAAATTTTGATCAATTAGATGAGCGTACGCGTAATAACTTGCAATCCATTTCGTTCATTAATAATCAATTATCTGAACAGGTCAATGTAGCCATTCGTGCATTGCAGTTCGAAGATATTACAAGGCAATTATCTGAGCAGTCAGAGGCGCATTTAATACAATTACAAGCATTGTTTAAGCAGGCGTTGTCAGTCAGTATGTCAGTTAATAATGAAGTTGAAATAAAAAAGTTATCAGCACTCATAGAAGAAAGTAAAAAAAGTTTGCAGACAAGTCGAATGACGCGTATTACTGCCTGCACCTCTTTAGATGGTGATGAAGTTGATATGTTTTAGTTTTTGATTTGATCGAAGATATTGATATGTATTTTTTACAATCATTTGATATGATATGATAAGAAGTGAAGTAATTTTTTATAAGCTATAAATTCATGGGGATAGTTTAATGTCAATTAAAGGACGTTTTTGGTTATTAGTTAGCATGTTTTTATCGTCACTGTTGATTATTGTTAGTATCAGCATTACTGCTTCAGTTAAACAACAATCAATTATGGATGATATTGCAGATACTTTAGTGGCATCTCAATCTGTTAGTTTGATTGGTCGTTTAATGGAGTCTAATCAGTCACAAATTTTATATGCGCTACAGTACGATCCAGCACATCCCGATTTAGCAAACTCTCACTATTTTCCTGCTAGCCTTTATTTTGATCAAATTAAAACTAACTCAGAACAGATTGTTGTTAATTGGGATAAGTATTTAGCAACTAAAACGGCGCGTGTTTTGCATGAAGAAACAGAATTATTTCAATCTGTTAAGGGAGAATATATTAAGATAGGTATTGTGTCAATAATTGATTTGATGAAAGCGAATCAATTTACTCAAGCCTATATTCACTTCCAGCAGCAAACAGAGCCATTATTAATGAATGCACGCCCTGTGGTTGATTTGATTGCGAGCAAAGTGTCAGAGCGTGTTAATGCATTACACGTCGAGGCAGAAAAAACAGCGCATATTGTAGAGAGAATTATGGAGGCAGTTGTTTTTATCTCTATTATTATTGGTGTTTTATTGTCTGTTTACAGTATTCGTATTATTGCAGCTAACTTAAATGCAGGCAGAGCTTGGGCAAGCCATATTTTAAAAACAGGAGACTTAAATAGTCAGGTTATTTTACCGTATAAAAAAGACGAAATTGCTGGCATGTTAACTGATGTTCAATGTGCTTTTTCATATTTAAACCATGGTATGCAAGAAGCTAGTGTTGTTGTTAGTTCTATGGCTAATGCCGACTTTTCAAAGCGAATGGATGGCGATTATATTGGCGACTTGTCTGATCTAAAAGAAGGTATTAATGGTTCAGCAACTTCTATTTCTTTTATGATGAGTGAGTTAGAAAAAGTAATGCAAGGGCTGCAGTCAGGACAATTTGATGTCAGAATGGATGCGCGTGTTCCTCAAGCGTTTCGAGATTTAGTAGAGTCTGCATTAAGTCGTATTCATTCGGTTATTTCTGACATTAATATTGTTATGAGTCATATGAATGCAGGCGATTTTAATATGCGAGTGAATGCTAATGCGTCGGGAGATTTATTAACTATGAAAAATAACATTAATAATTCTATGAATAATATTGCAAAGGCGATTACAGCAATTAGCCAAGTGGTTTCAGCACAAGCAGATGGAGATTTAACTAAAGAATTACCAAGTGGTGAGTTTAAGGGACAGTTGCACGATCTTAAAAATGCCATTAATTATTCATCTGCTAAAGTTAAGGAGTCTGTGATTCAAGTGGTTCAAGCATCAAATGTTGTGAGTGAAGCAGCAGAGCAAGTGTCACAAGGCTCAAACGATTTATCAGGTCGTGTGCAAGAACAAGCGGCAGCATTAGAACAAACTAGTGCAACGATGAATGAAATGGCAGCAGCAGTACAAGCAAATACATCGAATGCTCACAGAGTAGCAGAGTTGACTCGTCAGGTTAGAGGTCAGTCGACAGATGGTGTACTTGTCATGAAAAAAACAATTGATGCAATGCAATCGATTAAAGAATCGAGCAGTAAAATTGCGGACATCGTGACACTTATTGATTCAATTGCTTTTCAAACCAATTTATTAGCCCTTAATGCAGCAGTAGAAGCTGCACGAGCAGGTGAGCATGGTCGTGGATTTGCGGTAGTTGCTTCTGAAGTACGTGCTTTGGCAGGCAAGTCAGCTGATGCTGCTAAAGATATTAAAAGCTTAATTGAAGACAGCGTCAACCGTATTCATACAGGAACACAGTTAGCTGATAAGTCTGGTGAGATGCTTAACGGAATTACGGCATCTATCGAACAAGTGGCAGGGA
>CAMCGI010000065.1 GCA_945874205.1 Francisella tularensis subsp. holarctica | reverse complement strand
TAAGTATTAATAACTCATCGTGACTTTTTTGAATAGTTTTTCGATAAGTTCGGGCACGAAATATAAAAATAAAAGCGGCAAAAAATGTCCATAATCCTGTGATAGAACCCACTACGATAAGAATAAAAATAAATTTTGCCTGTTCTTTTGTCGTTAAAAGTTGTGGCATTGTTTCTATTAAATGTGCATTAAATCCATCAAATGGTCGTTCAATTTTTTGAATTAATGTGGGCGTTCTATTCTCATTAAATAAGATAATTTCTGAATAATTATTTATGTTGGCAGACTCTATACTCAATATTGAAAAATTACTGCGCTTATATCTTTTTTGTTTAATTTCTTCGTTAACAGTTAGGATCGGCGCGTTAGGGAGAGCTTTGAATACTAAGTTTTCATTATAAGCAGAAATGATAACGCCTTGATCATCAGTTAAGAAGTATTCATTGAGTCGTATGCGTTGTGTAATATTAATTAAGTTAGCTTTAGTAGCAATTATCCCAATAATATTACCAAACGTATCTTTTATTGGTAAGGAAAAAAACAATCCAGGTATATTTGTTTTTCGACCAAATGCATATTGACGCCCAAGTTTTCCTTTCATTGCCTCTTTAAAATAAATACGATCTTGAAAGTTAATTCCTATTATATTTTGTATATTATCAAAATTATTGGAAGCAATGCAATTTCCATCTTTATCTGTAAGAAATGCTAAGTCAACTGATAAATAGCGCGTGATATTTTTAAGATAGTTATTTGTTGTATCAATGACTGTTGTATCACCATTAGATTGTAGAGCTTGTGATAGCAGTGGTTCAAATGATAAAAATTCAGGTAAACTTTTGAGATGCTTAAATACAGTATCAAAATCTTGATTTACTTGTTCTTTACGTATCTCTAACTTATTAACAGTTTGCGCTATTGTTTCATTTGTTTGTTCGTTTTCCCATTGATTAACTTTGTATGAGGTAAATATAATAATCAATGGAATACATAATAACCATAAGATAGTTGTCAGCTTGTAAGGATGGTTTTCAATGATGTAGTTCCAGTAATTCATTAATTTCATGGCATCATGCGACCAAAGTCTTTGGTATGATTTGACATAAGTTGCATTTGAAAGTTTAAATTTGACATGCTGCCATTTATACCCATTAAACTCGTATCTAAGCGCGACATACTGGTTTCAAATCTTATGAGTTCACCTTCAATAGAGTTCATATCCTCTACAAGTAAAGGTAGTTTTGTATTAAATCCTTTCATGAGATTAACCATTTTAGGTACACTTTGTACGCTGTTTTCAATGCCACTAACTTGCATACTCATACCACTCATAATGCCCTGTGTATAACCCATATTTTTGGTAAGCTCGTTGATATCATCAACAACGCCATTCATACCCGTTGCAAATACCCAAACTTGCGCCCCTATACCTAGAAAAACTATCAGCAATGCACCGATCACGAAACGAATTAATCGTTTACTTTGTCGATTTAGAATGTCTTCTTTAGTTTGTAGGTGTAGCATTGCATTTTCGAACTGCTGCATACTTGAGCAGAAAATATCAAGAAGTTGACTGTTTTGCATGTAATTATCGTCCAGGCATCATTTTATTCATTAGGTGAATGGGGCGTGCAGCTTGTTGAATATCCTTTTGCATTAACGTAATGGGTGTTTCAATCGCATGCATTTGATTCGTCATGACTTCGGTTTGTTGGGCGATATGTTCAGTCTGACCGCTCATAGTCGCGATATGTGTGTGCATTTTTTGTAGTTGACTGTGCATATCATCCATGCTACTTAGCATTTGTGTCATTTCATTTGGAATTGCTTCAATACTGATAATATTTTCATGCATTTTAATCATATTGCTATGCATTTTACTAATGTCAGGAACCATATGATGAAAGTGCGTATTAATCGAAGCAATATTATCTACCATTAAATTAATGCGTTGCGCCATAATTAATAGCATTAAAAACACAGCAATAAATAGCGTTGCTAAGGCAATCATACCCATTCTAATCACTTTGCTCAAGCGTGTTGATGTTTGTTCGTGTAGATTGCTAAAATGCTGCATTGATCTTGAGAACTGTCCTAATGCTGCAGCAAAGCGTACGCTATCGGGTATTTGTGGAAGTCCAGCTGATAAAGGAGGTATTTGCATCGTTTTTCCTGTTTGTTTTAGGTACCTTATATTACCATTATGTATTATTATGAGCGATAATTAAACAGTGCATTAAAAATATAGGAAATGTATGAAAGAGCGTCAGCGTGTTGGTGTGCAAATTCATTGTCGTCCATTGCTCGATAACACCAAACAATTGCAAGGGCATGTTTGGTATATTGTTTCTGCTAAAAATCAAGAGCCACAGAGTTTTTCAGAATTCTGGCAGAGTAAAGAATTAGCAAGCCAGTTTGCAATAGGTAAAAATTTGTTGCGATTACCCTCAGAATGGCAAACAGAAAGTCTGTTAGAAACCATAGAAAAGTGCTGTTCTTCTTTGGTTGTTGCATTGACCTCTCACGATAATCATAATCCAGCACTGTTGCGGTTGGCAAAGTTAGCACGTAGCAAAGGTGCAGAATTGGCATTACTTAGTTTTGACGCTTCTGATGATGCATGGAAACTGCTCAATGTTGTCCAGTATGTTGGGTTTGATTCGAATACTATTGATACAGTGACGTTGGCGCGACTAAAAGCAGCGGGTGTTAAGTTGATTGCTCAGGGAGTAGATGATAATGAGCACTTTAATACAGATAATACTTTGGGATGCTCGTGGTTTGAGGGGTATTTTTTTACGCAGCCTTTATTGAAAAATGAAGGTAACTCGGTTAACAAAGCAAGTTTGTTGCGTGTATTAGCACAATTAAACGACCCTAAAATAGACTTAGCTAAGTTGGCAGCGATTGTTGCTCAAGATATGGCATTAACACATCAGATTATGACTTCATTAAATTCAGCAGCAATGGCACTGCCAACACCTGTGCACGGATTGGTGGATGCTGTGCGCTTTTTAGGCACAAAACGGCTGTCTTTTTGGGTGAGTATATTAATGCTTTCTCAACTTAAAGATTCTCCGCCTGTTTTATTATATACAGCATTAGCAAGAGCAAGGTTTTTAGAAACCCTTGCCGATGAAGTAGGGTTTAAAAAGCAAAGAGACGCATGGTTTTTAACAGGATTGTTTTCAACACTTGATGCTTTTTTACTTCTACCTATGCCACAAGCGATTAGTGATATGCCTTTAGCAGATGATATTGTTGATGCATTAATATATCAAGTAGGTGATATGGGGCGTGCTTTGCAAGTGGCTATGACGCTTGAGGGTGTCGGTGCAAGTGTTGAATTGAAGTTTGCTAACTTAGATGTCTGTGCATTGTCGATGATGTATATTGAGTCGACAGGGTGGGCGTATGCGGTGTGGAGTCAGTAACAATAACTAACTTCAAGTATTACATCGAACTAAATGGCTTGTTGATTCAATAAAAAACATAAGGTTTATTTCTCACAGTCTATTTACTTACTTGTCATCCTATTGTCGTGATTATTCTGTAAAATAAGCATCAATAGTTATTAGCCAAATTAAGAGAGGAATTACCATGCCAGTGGGTTTGTCAGACAAAATGCCAGAATTATTTCCGATTGCGGGAATGCGTTTATCGAGTGTACGTGCAGGCATTAAAAAGCGTGCAGGGCATGACTTAGTATTAATTGAATTAGACGACGGCTGCAAAACAGCTGCTGTGTTTACTAAAAATGATTTTTGTGCTGCCCCTGTTACTCTTGCTAAAGCACATTTAATTGCACATCAGCCTAAGGTCTTAATGATTAATAGCGGTAATGCCAATGCAGGTACTGGTGAGGCGGGTATGGCAGCCGCACAAGCAACTTGTATGATTGCTGCTAAATTGATTGGCTGTGCGTCAGAACAAATTTTGCCCTTTTCAACAGGAGTCATTGGTGAATTATTGCCTGTTGCACCTTTTGAAACGGGTGTGCCTGCTGCAATTGTTGAATTGTCGGTGAACGGTTGGGCAGCTGCTGCGCGTGGCATTATGACGACTGATATTGTGCCTAAAGCGGTTAGTAAAAAAATCGATATTGATGGTCATGCGGTGACGATTACAGGGATTGCGAAAGGCTCTGGCATGATTCACCCCAATATGGCGACTATGTTGGGTTATGTTGCGACTGATGCCGCTGTGTCTTTGCCATTGTTACAAAAAATGCTTACTGATGCGACAGATGATTCATTTAACAGCATCACTGTTGACGGCGATACCTCAACGAATGATGCTTGCACACTGACAGCAACAGGGCGCAGCACTCTACCTGAGATTACTGATGTATATAGCCCAGCTTACACACAACTTAGCGAAGCAATCACGGCAGTATTGACCGAACTGGCAACTATGATTGTGCGTGATGGTGAGGGAGCAACTAAGTTTATTACCATTCGTGTCGAAGAAGCAGCAACGAAAGAAGAAGCCAAGCAAGTCGGTTTTACCATTGCTCATTCTCCGCTTGTTAAAACAGCTTTTTTTGCTTCTGACCCCAATTGGGGACGTATTTTAGCTGCGGTAGGTCGTGCTGGTTTAGATAGTCTAAATTTAACGGCAATTCGTTTGTATTTAGGCGATGCGTGTATTGTTGAAAATGGTGGTCGCAGCCCAAGCTATACGGAAGAGCAGGGCGTTGCTGTCATGAAGGAAAGTGAAATTACGATTACGGTTAAACTGGCGCGTGGTAGTGCGGCAGCTACCATTTATACCTGTGATTTTTCATACGATTATGTGAAAATAAACGCCGAGTATAGAAGTTGATTGATGTTGCTGTTGCGGTTATCCAAGGTGATGATGGTCAGGTTTTACTGACGCAACGTAAAGGTGAGCAAGACTTTGCGGGCAGTTGGGAGTTTCCAGGTGGTAAGTTCGAGATAGGAGAGGATATTCAACACGCCTTATCGCGCGAACTGCAAGAAGAGTTGGGGATTACGCCGACTGCATCATCACATCTGATTACTATTGCGTGGCGTTATGCGCACAAGGCTGTGCGTTTGCATGTCTGGCGCGTGACGCAATGGCAAGGTGAGCCTAATGCCAAAGAAAATCAGCCGATGAGCTGGTTTTCTTTATCAGCATTGTCGAGTTTGAGCTTTCCACCAGCCAATAAAGGGATTATTAGCGCTATGACTTTACCACCAGCCTATAGTATTACGGGTGTTTTTGCTGATACCAATGAGTTGATTGCACGCACTAGGGGTGCATTGAGCCTAGGTGCAACTATTATTCAGTTGCGTGCTAAGTTAGCAGAAGCTGAATATCTTGCTGCGGCACAAGCACTTTTACCTGTGGTGCAAGCTGCAGGTGGACGCTTATTATTGAATGCTTCAGTTGATATTTGGCGACAATGTCCACAGGCAGGGCTGCATTTGCCCTCCGATAAATTGTGGGCTTTGTGTGAGCGTCCTGTGCCAAAAAACGTGTTATTTACTGCCAGCGTGCATAATTTTGAGCAAATGGAACAGGCACAACTATTAGGCGTTGATGCTTTGTTGGTGTCTCCTGTTTTGCCAACACAAACTCATCCTGATGAGCCAGCACTGGGGTGGCAGCTCGCCAGTGAGCTAGTTGCTCAAGCAACTGTGCCTGTTTATGCTTTGGGTGGTGTTGGTCTCGCTGAGTTACCACAAGCATTGGCACACGGATTTCAGGGTGTCGCAGGAATAGGTTCATTTTGGAAATTGGTATTATGACTTTTGTACAAGGTTTTTCAGTAATTGCGCGTGCATCGCGTCCCCCTTTTTTGCTATTAACCCCAGCCATTGTTTTTTTTGCTTGGGCAATAGTCATTGCTGAGGGTGGGGTTGTTTCGGTTGAACGACTTGCATTAATTGTTATTTCTGCTCTGTCGGCAGCGATAGCCAGTAATCTATTAAATGAGTTTTTTGATTTTAAAAATGGGCTGGATCAACAAACGATGCCCACTCCTTTTTCAGGGGGGAGTCAGGCATTAGTACAAACACCAAGAATGTTAGAAATGGTGAAATGGATAGGCTTGTTGTTTGTTTCTATTTCTGTTTGGTCTGGATTGGCATTGGTCGCTGAGGTTGGTTGGCAGTTGCTGTTGCTTGGTTTTTTGGGCATCGTTTTGCTGATTGCATATACTCCCATTATCAATAAAATGCCTTGGCTATGTTTGTTTGCTCCTGGTTTGGGGTATGGGTTAGTCATGTTTGTTGGTGCTTATTGGGCATTGCGTGGTGATGTGGGGGGGGCTGGTGTGTGGTTATTTCCTATTCCAATGTTGCTTGTTTCTGCTTTGTTATTACTAAATCAGTTTCCAGATGTTGATGCAGATACCAAAGTAGGACGTTATCATAGTGTGATTGCTTGGGGGCGTGAACGCTCACAATGGGTGTTTGCACTCTTACATGCAGGCAGTTTTATGTGGTTAACATTGGTTGTTGTCTTGAGCATTGTACCAATAGCAGTTGCTTGGGGAATGTTATTATTGCCGCTGTCGTTATGGGTTGTTTGGTTCTCGCGAGCAATGGCGAAAGGGCAGGTTGTTTTACCTGCAATGGCAGGGAATGTTGCTGTTGTATTACTAATGCCTGTTGTAATGGGATTGGGGTTGCTATTGTTTTAACTTTTTTCAGTGCTAGAAGCCACTTGTCCAAAAATTTATTTTCTCTTCTAGTTCACTAATTTTAATTGGTTTTGTGCTGTAATCATCCATGCCGCAATCTAGGCATCTTGCTCTATCACCATCGAGTGCATTCGCTGTTAGACCGATAATAGGAATGTGCTCGCCTGTTTTTTCTTCCATTAAGCGAATAGTTTGTGTCGCTTCAAACCCATCCATAACGGGCATTTGGCAGTCCATTAAAATAACATCAAATGCACGTTCGGCAAGTGCTTTAAGTGCTTCTTCACCATTTTCTGCAATGATATAAGCATAACCAAATTTTTGTAATAGTTTGCTAGCAACAAGTTGATTTATTTTATTGTCCTCAACAAGTAGCACTGTCTTTTCATGGTTTGATTTGACTTCATTTCCTGTTGAAGTTTTTGTTATTTGAGTAATGATTTCATTGCTTTTACCTAGGTTAATAATAAAAAAGAAAGTACTGCCTTTGCCTAGTTCTGCACTGACGGCAAGTTCTCCTTGCATAAGATTAATGAGCTTTTTAGAAATAGATAACCCCAATCCTGTGCCACCAAATTTTCGGGTAGTTGAACTATCTGCTTGTGTAAATGCTTCAAAAAGTTTTTCCTGTGCTTCTTTACTAATGCCAATACCTGTATCTGTAACCGCAAAACGAATGCGCCAACCATCACTATTTTCTTCTACAGGTGTAATCGTGAGCGTAACACTGCCTTGCGCTGTAAATTTAAGTGCATTACCTACTAAGTTGATGAGTACTTGACGTAAACGGCTTAAATCTCCAGAAACAACTGCAGGTAAATTATCGGCAAGCTGTTCCGAATAGCTAATTTGTTTATGTGCAAAAGGATAAGTAAACATATCTCGTAAATCTTGTAATAGTGATTGAAAGCTAAAACTAGCCGATTCAAGATGCATTTTCCCCGCTTCAATTTTAGAAAAATCTAAAATGTCGTTAATTAACGAAAGTAGTACATGGGCAGAACGAGATAAAGTTTGCACATAATTTTTTTGCTCGTTATTTAATGGCGTATCTTCGAGCAGGTTTGCCATACCAATAACCCCATTTAATGGGGTTCGAATCTCATGACTCATTGTTGCCAAAAAGTCAGCTTTTGTTTTCACTGCATCTTCTGCAAGTTCTTTAGCGCGACGTAATTCTGTTTGCGCTTCTTTTTGTAAGCGCATATCACGAAAAACAGCAACATGCCCTTTAATTTCATTATTAGTAATAATCGGTCCAAGCGCACAAGAAATAGGGAGCATGCTGCCATCTGGCAATAAGAGTTGTGCATCATCATCGCGTAGTTTTTCACCCCAAGATAACCATTGCACTAAACTACTAGTGTCTAAATCACTTTCAGTAAAAGGAACGTGTAATTTTAAATAGTGTAATAACGACTGACCAATGGGTGAGTTTTCCCATGGGTTAAGTGCTTGTGCTGCGGCAGTATTGAGATATAAAATTTTACCGTCAATATCAATTTCAAGAACACTATCGGTTAGCGAAGTAAAAACAGATAATAGTTTATTTTTTTCTTGTGCTAAAGCTGACTGAGAACTATGCTGTAACTCTTCATAAAGACGCTTCATTTCGTTAGAGGAAACTTCTAAACTACGTTCAAGCATATAGCGCTCTTCATCGCCACCTACATATTGCGCTTGCACTCGCGCCAACAGTTCTTGCCAATTTTCACTGTTGGGCGGTGTATTTTCATCGAGACCCAAACGTTTGAGTTGACGACGTAAAATTGGATGCAACTCCATGTCACGTGTTAGCTTAAGTTTCAGATATAAGCGTTAACGTCATCGTTTGGTTGTGCAAGCGGCAAATGAGCGCACCAGTAGGTGATAATTCACCGTAAGAATAAAAACCAATTTGTTTCGTATTTTTAGGTAATGCCTCTAAAGTCGCCTCAACTTCCTCGTCAACACGTTCTTTTAAAATCAACTTACGACCAACGCAAGAGACTGCGATGGATAGATGTTCACCAGTAGAACCTATATTACTAATTTGATTTGCCGCTGTCGCTGCACCTTCGATGAGGCGATCAAAGTTAGCGCGCATTAATTGTGTTACTCGACCCACTGGCATATCACCCGCAAAAACAAGCGATTGAGATGCTTCATCAACAGCAAGTAGTGTGCGAACAATAGGTTCTTCGTTACTAGGTGTTTTAAGCGCAAGCGGGAAGAGTAATCCTGTTGCAGGCAAGCCAGCGGCTAACTCACCTAAATACTCTTTGTACAACGCTAAAGCAGGCTTATTATCTAACTCGTAGACAATATTAGAGACTGATTTAGTGACCATTCTCTCTGGACCAAATAAATCCCAACCTCCTTTAGAACCATAACCGATTTGCACTGCATTACCATAAAAACCAACAGCGGTAACCATTCCTGTTGTTGGTTTACCTTCAACAAGCGTCCATGTTTGTTGAAAGTCAGCACCATCACCAGCCAAACCACCCGTTACAATAACGTGACTTGGTAAGTTGGCGAGCATACCCTCCGCAAGTTCTGAACCGTTAATTCCCAACCCGTCAGATAGAACAAGCACTGCTTTTAAATCATCACGATTAAGTTGATCTGCAATGTTTGCACCAACAGCACGACTGTCTGTCTCTACAATAGAAGCCGATGCAAACTGAATAGTTGTTTTTTCGAATTGTGTGACGGCAAGACTAAGTGTATTGTCATAAACCAAATCATTAAAAATTTCTCCAGCACTAGAGCAACCCGCAATGATACTGTTAGGATAGGTATCTTTAAGTTGTTGCCACACAGCAATATCTGCGTCTAAAGCGCGCGCTGAAAATGCCAGTACAAGGGTTTGTGCTGAGTCATTTTGTGGTAACTCACTGCTCCATTTTTGATTACGATAAAGGTGTGTACTAGTTTGCATTTGAGGCTCTCTTTAGACGTTATTTCAATTAGTCGTTAGACTAGCATAGCTGTGCATAATCGGCAACAAACTAG
>CAMCGI010000064.1 GCA_945874205.1 Francisella tularensis subsp. holarctica | reverse complement strand
AGCAGGGATGCCAGAGGCAGTACTCAAACGCGCTCAACAACGCTTACATCTATTAGAATCCAGTGCGCATCCGCTTGAAAAAACAACACGACAACCCCACACGACGGAACAACAAACACAACTTTCATTGTTTTCAAGCAATACTGATTGTGATGCCATTCAAGAAAAACTGGATAGCATCACGGTAGATGATCTAACACCCAGAGAAGCCTTAGCCATTTTATATCAACTAAAACAGCTAAGACACTAAACTACTAAATTGGATTTGCTAACTCAATATATTGATGCTCTAAAGCAAACGTTTCTGCTAATAATGCACCTAAGGCCTGTACACCATAACGCTCCGTTGCATGATGCCCTGCAGCAATATAGTGTACACCTGACTCACGTGCCAAATGATAACAACTTTCGGAGACTTCCCCCGTTATAAACACATCAACGCCTGCATCAATCGCTTGCGCAAAATAGTTTTGTGCCGCGCCTGTACACCATGCAATACGTTTAATCTCTTTCGATGCACCTAATAGCACCTGAGGCTCACGACGTAAATTACGACGAATACGCTCAATAAACCCATCAAGCGATAATGGATTAGCTAACAGCCCTGTTCGCCAAATACGAGCAACATCGGCGCCATCATCTTCAATATCTAACAGCTGTGCCAATTGAGCATTGTTACCCAAAGTTGGATGCGCATCGAGCGGTAAATGATAAGCAAAAACATTCAAATCAGCCTTCATTGCACAGCGAATACGCACGCCTTTTTGACCCACTAAGGGCAAAGGCTCATTACGCCAAAAAAAGCCATGATGAACAATGAGTGCATCAGCCCCCCAAGCCGTCGCAGCATCAATGGCTGCTTTTGAAGCCGTTACTGCCGTTGCCAGTTTGCGAATCTCTGTTTTACCTTCAATTTGCAAACCGTTAGGGCAATAATCCTTAAAACTATCGACTGATAATAAAGTGGCACAATATGCAGATAGTGCTTGTTGGGTAATCATGCGAGAATCTCTGATAAAGCAGTTAATAAAGCTGCGTTTTGAGTATCATCACCGATGGTAATGCGTAAAAATTGCTCGATACGAGCTTGTTTAAAGTGACGCACAATAATACGTCTTTCACGCAAAGCTGCTGCTAACTGAGCGGCATCGTGACTCGAATGACGTACAAAAACAAAGTTAGCTGCCGATGGTAACACCTCAAACCCTAAGGATTGCAGAGAACTGACGACACTTTCTCGACTCGTGATCACTTTTTCACGCATCGCTTGAAAATAAACGTCATCTTCAAAAGATGCGACCGCCCCCGCCAACGCCAAACGGTCAAGCGGATAAGAGTTAAAGCTATTTTTAACGCGCTCTAAGCCTGCAATTAAATCGGCATGACCAATTGCAAATCCCACACGCAAGCCCGCTAATGAACGCGATTTAGATAGCGTCTGTACAACGAGCAAATTATCATAACGATTGACTAAAGCAATCGCAGATTCACCCCCAAAATCAATATAGGCTTCATCTACCACCACAACTGAGTTCGGGTGCGCCTGTAACAATTGCTCAATCGCACCTAAAGCTAACAAACAACCCGTTGGCGCATTGGGATTAGGAAAAATAATCGCGCCATTTGGGCGTTGATAATCCTCAATCGCAATCGAAAAGTCGTCACGCAAGGGAACGGTTTCAAACAGAATTTGGTATAAGCCACAATACACAGGGTAAAAACTGTAGCTAATATCTGGAAAAAGTAAGGGCAAGTCATGCTTTAACAAGGCATGAAACACATGTGCCAACACTTCATCCGAACTATTGCCAACAAATACCTGATTGTGCGCCACACCATGATAGTCCGCGAGCGTCTGCTTTAACACATCGGCATTAGGGTCAGGATACAAACGCAAACTATCACCCGTTACCGCTTTAATGGCAGCAATCACCTGAGGTGATGGCGGATAAGGGTTCTCATTGGTATTGAGCTTAACCAAATCTTCAATTTTTGGCTGCTCACCTGGTGTATAAGGTGTTAGCTGATGAACAACCTCACTCCAAAAGCGACTCATGACTCAAGCCTTTATACGATAGCGTGCTGAAGCAGCATGCGCATGTAGCCCTTCAGCATCGGCTAATGCACCAGCAATAGCGCCAAGGGTACTTGCACCTTCTGGTGAGCAGAAAATTAGACTTGAACGTTTTTGGAAATCATAAACGCCTAGCGGTGACGAAAAACGTGCCGTGCGTGATGTGGGTAATACATGGTTAGGACCTGCACAATAGTCACCAATCGCCTCTGCCGTATAGCGTCCCATAAAAATCGCACCTGCATGACGAATATGTGGCAACATCGCTTGCGGATCAGCAACAGACAACTCTAGATGCTCGGGTGCAACATAATTAACAACGTTTAAGGCTTCTGCTTCATCTTTCACAACGATAATTGCACCACGTGCTGTTAAGGCTTTACGAATAATTTCGTGACGGGGTTGTAATGGCAATAGCTTATTAATCGATGCTTGAACCGCTTTGGCATGTTCTTCATCCCACGTAATCAAAATAGACTGCGCATCTTCATCATGTTCAGCTTGCGAAAACAAATCCATTGCCAGCCAATCTGGATTCGTTAACCCATCCGATAGCACCAAAATTTCAGAAGGACCTGCAATCATATCGATACCGACTGTACCGTAAACCATGCGTTTTGCAGTGGCAACATAGATATTACCAGGACCGACAACCTTATCCACAGCAGGAACTGTGTCTGTACCATACGCCAAAGCGGCAACAGCTTGTGCACCACCAACGGTAAAAACACGATCAACGCCCCCTAAGTAAGCAGCAGCTAGCACCCATTCATTCACCACATCATCAGGTGTTGGCACAACCATAATCAATTCTTTGACACCTGCAACCTTAGCAGGAATCGCATTCATCAATACCGATGAAGGATAAGCAGCCTTGCCACCAGGTACATACAAACCAACACGATCTAATGGCGTTACTTGTTGACCCAATAAAGTACCATCAGCTTCAACATAATGCCACGAGCTTTGTACCTGACGTTCATGGTAACTACGAATACGTGCTGCCGCTGTGGTCAGTGCCGTTTGTCCTTCGAGTGTTAACTCATCGTAAGCACGTTGCAAACGGTGATGTGGAATTTCTAACTCCATCGCTGAAGAAACTTCACGACGATCAAAACGATTGGTATAGCGTATTAGTGCAGCATCACCTTCGATGCGAATATCAGCAACGATAGTTTTAACCGCTAATTGAACCGCATCATCAGAAACGGACTCCCACGCTAATAAATTTTCTAGCAATGACCAAAAGTCAACAGATTGACTGTTCAAATGTTTCATCGTATAACTCCCTCATTTTCTGCAGCAACATATGCTGCTAATTCACTAACCATCGCTTGTAAGTGAGTATATTGTCGTTTATAAGACATACTATTGACGACCAAACGTGAGCTAATATCAGCAATATGCTCGGTAGGTTCTAAGCCATTAGCGCGCAAAGTATTACCTGTATCAACTAAATCAACAATGCAATCTGCCATACCTACTAACGGAGCTAACTCCATTGAGCCATACAGCTTAATTAAATCAACCTGCTCACCTTTACTAGCAAAATAGTCTTGCGCCACGTTGACATATTTCGTTGCCACACGTAAACGATGCGATTGGCGTTGATGTCCTACAGGAGCAGCAACCATTAACTTACAGCGTGCAATCTGCAAATCGAGCAACTCAAACTGATTATCACCACCCTGCTCCATCAGCACATCCTTACCAACAATACCCATATCAGCACCACCTTGCGCGACATAAACAGGCACATCCGTTGCACGTACAACCAATAATTGAATATCCGCACGGGTGGTGGGAATAATTAACTTACGTGTTTTATCTAAATCCTCAGTTGGGACGATACCCATCTTTGCTAACAATGGTAGGGTATCTTTTAAAATTCTACCTTTTGATAAGGCAAGCGTAATCATGCTTTATTTTCCTTTCTCTTACGTGGCAAGACGCTGAATAGCTGCGCCCATGCGATGAAACTTTTCTTCGACACGCTCGTAACCACGATCAATATGATACACACGGTTAATAATTGTTTCGCCCTCTGCAACCAAACCCGCTAAGATTAATGAAGCTGAAGCACGCAAATCAGTTGCCATTACTGATGTCCCAATCAACTTACTAACACCTTGCGTAATCGCAACATTGCCATCGATTGTGATATTAGCACCCATGCGCACTAACTCTGGCACATGCATAAAGCGATTTTCAAAAATCGTTTCTTTAACATGAGATACCCCTTTTGCCAAAGTATTCATTACTAAAAACTGTGCCTGCATATCAGTCGGAAAAGCAGGATAGGGCATCGTCACAATATTGACAGGTTTTAATAAACGATTACGCATATCCAAACGAATCCAATCAACACCTGTATCAATCAACGCACCTGCTTCTTCAAACTTAAGCAACACCGCTTCTAAATGCTTAGGCTCAACCATGCGCAAAGTCACATCACCTTGAGTGAGCGCAGCTGCTGCTAAATAAGTGCCGGCTTCGATGCGATCTGGGATCACACGATAAGCAACACCATGTAACTGATCTACGCCTGTAATACGTAATGTAGAGGTACCAATTCCTTCGATCTGAGCACCCATTTCATTTAAGAAATAAGCTAAATCATTCACCTCTGGTTCTCGTGCTGCATTCTCTAAGATTGTCACCCCTCGCGCTAGAACAGCAGCCATTAACAGGTTTTCTGTTCCTGTTACCGTGACCATATCCATAAAGATATGTGCCCCTTTTAAGCGATCCGCTTTGGCAACAATAAAGCCTTTTTCGACCTTAATATCTGCACCCATCGCACGCAACCCATCGAGGTGAATATTGACAGGGCGAGAACCAATAGCACACCCACCAGGTAAAGAAACACGAGCCTCACCATGACGCGCCAGCAAAGGACCTAGTACCAAAATGGAGGCACGCATGGTTTTAACTAGCTCGTAAGGCACTTCAAATAAACTAACCGTGCTCGGATCAATTTCTACAGTGAGTTTTTCATCAACGGTAATACCCGCACCCATTGTCGCTAATAATTCAATACTGGTCGTAACATCACGTAAATGCGGAATATTGGTTAGGGTAACGGTTGAGTTTGCTAAAATACTAGCAACTAAAATAGGCAAAACCGCATTTTTTGCGCCAGAAATATCTAATTCACCGCCCAAAACAGCACCGCCCTGAATGACTAAGGTATCCATATACTGCTAACTCCCTATGTGTTGAGCCTGTTCGGCAGTTGTACGTGTTACCAGCGATAAAGCATGAAGACTGCCTGACGCTAGTTCCTCTTTAAATAATGCCTGAATTAAACGATGACGCGCCAACAATGCTTTACCTGCAAAAGCATCCGTGACAATCGTTAAGGTCAAATGGCAATCTTCACCAGAAACCAAAACTTGCGCATCACTTAATGCCACCTTAATTCTTGCTACAACTTCTTGTTCTGTCATTTTTATACACTCTTTCTTATTAACTTTTTTAGCGGCGAATTTTCCAACCAATGGATAATAACCATAAACATAGCACCGATATTACAATCGCAAACGCTAATGTTACCCCTAAACTCACCCAAGGTGAGACATCAGCCACACCTAAAAACCCATACCGAAACCCGTCAACCATATAAAAAAATGGATTCAACCACGTTGCTTGTTGCCAAAAAGGTGGCAATGCAGAAACCGAATAAAAAACACCACTTAAAAAAGTTAAAGGCAAAATAACAAAGTTTTGAAAGGCAGCGAGCTTATCGTATTTATTCGCCCACAACCCAGCTAAAAACCCCATTGCCCCCAAAACAAAGGTTGTTAATACGGCAAATGATAACAACCAAAACGGATTTATCCAAACAAAAGGTATCCAAAACTGACTAACGAGCGCAATCGCAATCCCAACAACCATGCCACGAACAACAGCACCAATAACAAAAGCTAAGAAAATTTCTGTTGCTGACAAGGGACTAAGTAATAACAAGTCCAAATTACCATACATTTTTGACTGAATCAGGCTAGATGACGTATTAGAAAATGCATTTTGCAACATCGTCATCATAATTAACCCCGGAAGCAAAAAGACATTGTAATTTACATTATCAAAGCCCGAGGCATCTGCAGGCATCACCTGACCAAAAATAACAAGATACAACAAAGTAGACACCAAAGGTGCAAAAATAGTTTGTACTGAAACGCTCATAAAGCGACTAATTTCTTTTTTACACAGCGTATAAAAACCTAACAGGTTCATAATGATGCTCCAGTACTGGTTAAGACTCGAAAAACATCTTCTAAACTTGCCTCTACTTTACGCATTTCTGTCAATACTAACCCTGCTTCATTAAGCAACAGTAGTAACTCGGTGCGTGATAAATTGCGTGATACACGCAATACTAACTTATTGGCACTACGACGGTGAATCATCTCTGTTAGCATTAACGGCAAGGAAGCGGGTAAACTTTCTAACGTTATTTCGACATACTCCCATGGATGTGATGCAAGCAAAGTGTGTGTATCCTCTAAGGCTAATACGCTTCCATTTTGCAAAATAGCAACCTTTTCACACAGTTGCTCAGCTTCTTCTAAATAGTGAGTAGTCAAAATAATAGTATGACCTTGTGCATGAAGCTCACGAATAAAAGCCCACATACTTAAACGCAGCTCAATATCAACCCCAGCCGTTGGCTCATCTAATACCACAACAGCAGGTTTATGCACCAGTGCTAAGGCAATCAGGACACGACGCTTCATACCACCTGATAACGATGGCATATAGGCATCTCGTTTATCCCACAAGCTTAATCGATGCAATAACTCATCAATCCAATCCCATTGTGATTTTCCTAATCCAAAATATCCAGCTTGAATACGCAGCAACTGTCGAATCGGAAAAAAGGGTTCATCAATTAACTCTTGCGGTACTAACCCTAACGCACGACGTGCTTGACGAAAATCAGCCTGCACATCATGCCCCATTACCTTCACGCTACCAGAGTCTGGCTTGATTAGTCCTGATATTGTGCCAATTAGTGTTGATTTTCCTGCACCATTAGGTCCTAAAAGTGCAAAAAAACTGCCAACAGGTATTTGTAATGATACATCAGTTAACGCAGCCACACCCTGATAAGATTTAGATACATTAGTAATTTCGACTGCAATCGCATTAGACACAGTTTTTTGTTCCTTTTTGAATAAAGAACTCGCTTAAGCGGTATAAAGTCAACAAAGCATTCACTTGCTCAGAAACACCACATAAACACACTTGCTCAGATTGTTGCGCTCGAACACTCAGTAATATGGTCATCAACGAACTATCTACCTGCTCAACTGCATGCATATCAATACACTTAATATTGGTTTTTGGCAACAACGGTAAAACGCTCGCTACTTGTTCTCGCAACCAGATACCTCGCAAAGTAAGTGTTTCTTTATCTAATTGCCAAGCGATAGCATTAGTTGTCATTCACTTGTGCCTTCATTTGCGCTAAAACAGCTGGTAAACCTTTTTGATCCACTTCAGACGAATAAACACCACGATAATTCAACAATAGACTGATTCCTTGAATTTCGAGGTCGTATGTTTTCCAACTGTCACCCGATGGTAACAAACGAAAAATAACAGGAATATGATTACCACTTTTTTCAACAACAGTTGCGGGGACTTCTTTATCTTGCGCCCCACTCCCTGCACGACTCGCGCCAAAATCGATATGATCAATTTGTAGTTTCAAAAAGCTACGTGCATAACTGTTTAATAACAACCGTTTGAATAAGTCAACAAACGTTTTTTGCTGCTCTGGTGTTGCTGTACGCCAATGAGCCCCTAATACAAATCGAGACATTTTAGTAATATCAATATACGGAAAAACCAATTCTTCCGCTAAAGCATTTACCCGATCATTACTCGCTTCGAGCTGTTTGCGCTCACTTTCGATGCGCGAAACGAGTTGATTGGAAACAAGCTGTACTTGTGTAACGGGATCTTTTTCACTAATCGTTGCCATTGCTGGCATTGATAAAGAAACACTGATTAATAACAACCCAAACCACGTTCTAAATTGCATTACACACCTCATTTTTACTTATTGTTATTACTTTCTGTCAATTTAATCAGAAATTGACCAATCAATTTTTCTAAAACCATCGCGGGCTGTGTATGTTCAATCTTGCTACCTGCAACCAAATTTGCTTGCTCGCCACCAGGATCGAGCCCAATATATTGATCTCCTAATAAACCAGAGGTTAATATACTCGCTGAAGAGTCGACTGGAATTTGTGTAAAACTACGCTCAATATCTAAGGTAACCACTGCTTTAAACGTTTCTCTATCGAGTACAATACTGGCAACACGTCCAATAACCACACCACCCATCGTGACTTTAGAACGTGGCTTTAGCCCACCAATATCTGAAAAACTAGCGGTTATCGGATAAGTGTCACCATCTTGCAACCCTGCTAACTTACCAAAATTACTGACCCTCAATGCCATAAACAAGCCTGCCAACAATGCCATCAGCACCATAAGACCGACCCAAAACTCCATTTTTCGTGTTGCTTGCATATCAAAAACCCCTTAATCAAACATCAGTGCTGTGAGCACAAAATCTAAACCCAGCACAGCCAGTGAACTATGTACTACTGTGCGCGTCGTTGCCATACTCACACCCTCGGCTGTCGGCAAACACTGCGCTCCCTGAAACAAGGCAATACCTGCAATGACCAACGCAAAAACAAGCGACTTAATGACACTACCCATCACATCATCGTTCCAATCAACCGCAGCTTGCATTTGAGACCAAAAAGTACCTGTATCAATTCCCAAGGCATCAACCCCAATAAGATAACCACCCAAAATACCTAACAAATTAAACAGCATCGTTAATAAAGGTAAAGCAATTAAGGCAGCAATAAAACGCGGTGCAAAAATACGCACAAAAGGATCAAGCCCCATCATTTCTAATGCTGATAGTTGTTCGGTCGATTTCATCAACCCAATTTCAGCTGTTAATGCAGAACCAGCACGTCCCGCAAATAATAAAGCGGCAACAACAGGACCTAATTCTCGCAGTAAGGTTAAGGCAACCATAACACCAACTGTTTCTGTGGCATTAAAATTAACCAAAATATTGTAGGCTTGTAATGCCAATACCATACCAACAAATAAGCCAGCTACCAAAATGATTGGTAATGAAAGCACCCCTGCAAAATATAACTGACGAACCCATGCCCCCACACGCACACTCGCTGCTGGCAATGCACCAATAAGCAACAACATAAAAAACCAACCCTGCCCAAATGCACGCACAATTGACATGAAACCATCACCCAAGGCAATGACCTTCCTTTCAAACCACGCATTCATCGTTTTATTTCCCATAAATCGCTCGCATAATCAGGTGCAGGATAATTAAAGGGGACAGGCCCATCAGCTTCACCACCAATAAACTGCTTTACCCAAGGGTCTTGAGAGGCACGCAAGGCATCAGCCGTACCAGCAGAAACAACGCGACCTTCTGACAACACGACAGCATAGTCCGCAATTGATAACACTTCATCAACGTCATGGGTAACAACAATACTCGTTAAGCCCATTGCATCGTTGAGCGTGCGAATTAG
>CAMCGI010000063.1 GCA_945874205.1 Francisella tularensis subsp. holarctica | reverse complement strand
ATTGGTGTATCTGTTGTGCAAGGATTAGCTTTGGCTTTAGGCTTACCTACGCTGGGTGTTTCTAGTTTGCTTGCGTTAGCGTGGCAAGGTCATTGTACAGAAGGAGCAGTTAATGTCGGTGCGGTTATTGATGCGCGGATGGGGCAAGTTTATTGGGGACACTATTGTTTTGGTGAACATTGGAAACTAGTGGAGCAGGATATGCTCACAACACCAGAATCAATAGTCTTTGATTGCACAATAGCATTAATTATCGGTAATACATCACTTGTTACATTAGCTCATTCGAGTAAACCTAGTTTAAAATCAATAGAACAGGGTAAAATTGATATTGATGTGTTATTTTTGCTTGTTAAAGAAGGGTTAATGCGTCAGACACTTAGTTGGGAAAATGCGTTAGCATTGCCTTTATACTTGCGTCACGATATTGCGTCTTTGCCCAAAAATAAAACAATTAGTTAAGTAGTAGATTTTCCCTTATCCTATTTTTGACATGTCATGATAGAATCAGAGATTATGACACACTGTAATGAATTGTAACTGGTAAAATATGGCTGATATTCTAGAATTCAAATCCTCTCAACTATCATCAACTGTTGTAAAAGTACATGATACCGATATGGGTAACGTTGCTGCGTTGCTTGAAAAAAAACTAGCAAAAGCAGGACGGTTTTTAAAGGGTGCAGCCATTATTATTGAGCCATCTTGTTTGTTAAATGCCTCGCAACTAACACAACTGTTAGCGTTATTACGTCAATATGAGATGATACCTGTTGCTATTCGTATCATAGATGAGCACCTTATTGAGTATGCACAACATGCTGGTCTAGTTGTCGTTAAATCACTTGAAGAAAAAAACAAACCTAATATCATCGAAGAAAATTCACTCGCTAATATACAAGCAAACATACTGACAACAGCTAAAAAAGTAACTAATATTCGTTCAGGTCAGTTAGAAAAACATATGTTAGGTGATTTTTTGGTTACAGGTAATGTTAATTCTGGTTCAGAACTCTATGCTGGCGGACACATTACGATATTAGGTTCTGCACGGGGAAGAATCCATGCAGGGGCAGCGGGTAATCGAGAAGCGCGCATTATTTCTAAGGATTTTAACCCTGAACTTGTCAGTATTTCTGGCGTGTTCTTACTCTCTGATGATATCCCTAATAAAGTAAAAAAAGGCTGGGTTGAAGTCTACTTAGAAGAACAAACATTAAGATTTAATTCATTAGATTAGTCTCTATTTAAATAAGAAGGATAAAAATTGTGGCACGTGTCATTGTCGTAACCTCAGGTAAAGGCGGTGTTGGTAAAACAACAACCTCAGCAAATATTGCAACAGCATTGGCAATGCGTGGCTACAAAGTTGCCGTCATTGATTTTGATGTTGGATTGCGTAATCTTGATTTGATTATGGGTGTTGAGCGCCGTGTAGTATATGACTTTGTTCATGTTGTTCAGGGTGAAGCAACATTAAAACAAGCATTAATTCGAGATAAGCGTGTTGAAAATTTATTTATCTTGCCTGCATCTCAAACACGTGATAAAAATGCGTTGCATGAAGTTGGTGTTGAGAAAGCAATTAATGAGTTAAAAGAAGATGGTTTTGAGTTCATTATTTGCGACTCACCTGCGGGCATTGAAACAGGCGCGCTAATGGCGTTGCGTTTTGCAGATGATGCATTTGTTGTCGCAAATCCAGAGGTATCATCTGTTCGCGACTCAGATCGTATTTTGGGTATTTTACAAGCTAAATCCAAAAAAGCTGAACTCGGCGAGCGTATCAATGAGTATCTTATTCTAACGCGTTATAACCCTGATCGTGTTGAATCAGGTGAAATGTTGGGTTATAAAGATGTAATCGATTTATTATCTGTTAGCTTTTTAGGTGTTGTTCCTGAAGGGCAAGAAGTGTTGTCTTCCTCTAATGCGGGGGTTCCTGTCGTTTTAAATGCACCAGAATCTGAGGCATCACAGGCTTATCAGGATATTATTGGTCGCTATTTAGGAGAAGACAAACCACAACGTTTTTTAACGACACAAAAAAAAGGGTTATTTGCCCGAATGTTCTCTTAATATAGGGTTGTTGTGATGCGCTTACTAGACATTTTTCTAAAGAAAAATAAAAACAACACGGCTTCTCTTGCCAAAAATAGATTGGGATTTTTAATGACAAGTCACAGTAGTGACCAGAATTTGAATGCTAACTTGCCGCAAATGCGAGAGGAGATTCTGCAGGTAATTGCTAAATATTTTGTGATTGATAGAGATGCTATTCATGTAATGATGGAACACAATAACGGCATTGATATGCTTGAGATTGAAATTCCTTTAAATTGATTTTAGTGCATCAAGTTTCCAATGTACAATTGCCCATTGCCAAATTTGTTTTAGTGATTCAGACGCTAAATCAGATGGCGGTGTCATTTCTAAAAAAATTAGCACCTGAATTAACAGTTTTTTCGCTAAGTAACTATCTAACGCCGCAGCATGAGATGCTTTAGATAATTTAATACCGCTTTGTTCGTCATAAATCAGTTTATGATGTCCATAGTGGGGTGGTTTTTTGTTTAACAGGTGTTGAATGAATTGTTGTGGTGCTGTAGATGATAACAAATCAGCACCACGTATTACCTCAGTGATACCAAAATCAACATCATCTACCGCAGTTGCTAAGTGATAGGCCATCACGCCATCACGCCGTTTGACAATAAAATCATCGACATCTTTTTGCCAGTAAATTTGTTGCTCACCTTCAATTAAATCATGCCATGACCAAGGTGTCGTGGACTCTAAGGGTGTTTTAAGACGCTGCGCATCACTGTGCAGTATTAAATAATTTTTATCGCGACAATAACCGTCGTATAGCGGAAATTTTGCATTACGTGTTTTAAAATCTTTGCGTGTACAGTGACAAGCATAAAGGTGATTATTGTTTTTGAGTTGAGATAAAGCATGATGATAATAAGATAATCGTTGTGATTGGTAAATAACAGTATCCCACTCAAAACCAAAGGCTTCTAACACGGTTAGAATTTCTTTGTCACTATTATTAACGACACGGGCTTTGTCCAAATCATCGATTCGAACAAGCCACTTACCATGTTGTTGTTTTGCATTTAAATAACTTGCAGTTGCAGCTACTAGCGATCCTAAGTGTAAAGAACCAGTGGGAGAGGGTGCAAAACGTCCAACAACTTGCACCAATTACTAAGCAAGCCCTTGCTTTTCACGTAGTTCTTGCATCGCTTTTGCTTCTACGGTTAAGGTTGCTGTCGGGCGTGCATCTAAACGCTCTAAACCAATCTCTTCTCCTGTCATTTCGCAGTAACCAAAATCACCTTCTTGAATGCGCTTGAGTGCTTGTTCAATTTTATTAATTAGCTTTCTTTCGCGATCACGTGTTCTTAACTCTAAACTAAACTCTTCTTCTTGTGATGCACGATCATTAGGATCAGCTGGCATTGTTGAGTCTTCTTTAAGATGATGAACCGTACTTGTCATTTCAGATAACAGTTGACCCTTCCACCATAATAATTTATTACGAAAATGTTCGAGCATATTAGTGCTCATATATTCTTCATCAGCTGTTGGCTGATAGCATGGGTAGTCTTCTAAAAATTTAGGCTGAGATGTCGACATAGTTTTATCCCCTTTAAGGTGGGCTAATGAATTGAGATGCGGATTTATATCAGGTTTAGTGTTTTTGCACAATCATTTATCTATTTTTTATCTATTTTTTATGATAAAGTCTCTAAAAATTAACAACAATGAGAGAGATTCGATGCTACAAGCACTATTATTTGATGTAGATGGAACACTTGCGGATACTGAAAAAAATGGGCATCGTATTGCTTTTAATCTAGCGTTTAAAGATGCAGGGCTAGATTGGTATTGGGACGAGAACTTGTATGGCGATTTACTGGCTGTTACTGGTGGTAAAGAACGTATGAAACACTTCGTAGAAAATTATCGCCCCCATTACATGCATGACAAACTAACAGAAGAAATTATTGAGCTGCAAAAACGTAAAACTTTTTTTTACAATCAGCTATTATCAGAGGGTAAAATTCCATTGCGTTCTGGTGTTGCTAGACTAATTAATGAAGCACGTGCTGCTGGATTAAGGTTAGCAATTGTGACCACCACGACACCAGAAAATGTGACAACACTACTGACACATACACTCGGTAAAGAAAGTATCGATTGGTTTGAGGTTATTGCAGCTGGAGATATTGTACCTGCTAAAAAACCAGCTCCTGATATTTATACGTACACATTAGAAAAAATGAAACTTGCACCGAATCAGTGTTTGGCTTTCGAAGATTCTTCTAATGGTATTCGTTCAACGATAGGCGCTAATATTCCCACGCTGATAACAATTAATGACTATACCAAAGAAGATAACTTCACAGGTGCGCACTTGGTGTTAAGCGATCTAGGTGAGCCAACTATGCCAATGCAAGTTATTTCGGGCAATTATCAAGGATCGTTTGTTACACTAAACGGATTAATAGCACTTCACGCTTCTATCTGTTAACACTATTTATTGTATACCTTTCTGTTTGCCAATTTAATGTTTGTTGAATTATTAATTAGCTCTTTTTGCAGCTGAGTGTCGACATAATGTACAATTTACGAGAACAGTCTTAATAGAGTGTGCATAATTATGTATTAATCTTAGATTGATTTTATTAAATTACAGTTGATGTGTCAGTAAACCGCGCAAAAAATATAAAATGGAGAAGGGTTGTGACAGAGTTGCAAGTTATTTTGTTGGTATGTGCTGTTGTTTTTGTGGTTGTTTTATACTGGTGGGGTAAGAAAAATGATCCACAAAAAATAAAACATCGTGTTGTACATGAAAAATTTCAGGCAAGTACTCCTGAAGAAGAGGGGTATGTGGTAACACCCATTACACCAAAACCGTCTGATTCAGAGACAGCAGTAACTGCCTCTAAAAAACTAGGTGGTGTAAGACATCAGCAGGTAAAATCACTTGATGAAGATAATGCGTTAGCGTCGCGTATGCAAACAATGGACTCTAGTTATGAGCTTGTAACACCAGAAATTAGAATGGCTATGACGCATATCGCAACTGAGTTGCCATATACTGTTGAGCCACCGGAACAACAAGAACCTGTTGTTGTACAACAAAGTCAAATTTTTGCATTGCTTGTTTTGTCTCCTTCACGAGAATTATCACGTAAGCAAATTCATTCAGCAATGGAAGCGTCTCGACTCTCTTTTTCGCAAGATGGTACCTATATACATTGTGATAATGTAGGCAATCCCGTTTTTCGTGTTGCTAACGTGGTCGAGCCTGGGTTTTTTCCTGCATTAGATGATGATAGTTTTAGGACACAAGGAATTGCACTTGTCTTAGAGTTACCCTCAACAATTACGCCTTATCGTGCTATGGATGAGTTTATTACTATTGCACGAAAAGTATCACAAAGCTTAGATGGTAAACTGTACGATGCTCAACGTCATGTTATTAAAGAGTCAGATCTAAAAGCAATGCGTGAATATGCACAAAATTTAACCTATTGAGTATCATTTTGACCGAAGAAAATGTAATAGCCCAAATTTCTGCCTTAATATCTGAAATTAACCATCTTGAGTATGCTTATTATGTGCTTGATGAACCACAAGCTTCAGACAGTTATTATGATGGTTTAATGGCAAAATTAAGTTTATTAGAGCTAGCATACCCAGAATTAATTCAAGCAGATTCTCCAACACAGCGCATTGGCGGACAAGTACAACATAATCGTTTTACAGCGATTACACACGAATACCCAATGCGCTCACTTAACAACGCTTTTACGCATGATGATGTTCATGCTTTTTGGCAGCGTATTATTAATTTACAGCCTCAAGCGCAACCAGTGTTTTGTGTTGAGCCTAAGCTTGATGGATTGGCTATTAGCTTAACGTATCAAGAGGGTATGTTGGTTCAAGGCGCAACGCGTGGTGATGGCTTTGTCGGTGAAGATGTAACACCCAATATACGCACCATTCGTAATATTCCCTTAAAACTTAAAACAGATAATCCACCAGCAAAGATAGAAATTCGTGGAGAGGTGGTGATGCCACGACACGCTTTTGATGAGTTAAATGCGAGACAGTTGGCATCGAATAGTAAACTATTTGCAAATCCACGCAATGCAGCAGCAGGTAGTCTGCGTCAACTTGATCCACATATTACAGCCAGTCGCAGTCTAAAGTTTTTTGCTTACTCTGTTGGCGATACAGAATCGTTTACGTCTCAGTGTCAATTACTACAAACTTTGACAGAGTGGGGGTTTTTGGTTGCTAAAGAAGCGCAACAATTACAAGGGGTGGATGCCTTGTTTGGCTATTGGCAAGACTTAGGAGAAAAACGTCAACAACTTGATTATGACATTGATGGCGTTGTTTACAAGTTAGACAATGTTGCACTGCAAAATAACTTAGGCTTTACGAATAAATATCCTCGATGGGCAATTGCCCATAAATTTCCTGCGCAAGAGGTGCTTACAAAACTACTGGCTATTGATATTCAAGTGGGACGTACGGGCGCATTAACCCCTGTAGCACGCTTAGAGCCCGTCACTGTTGGTGGTGTCATTGTTAGCAATGCCACGTTACATAATGCAGATGAAATTACACGTAAAGATGTTCGTATTGGCGATACGGTTGTTGTACGTCGAGCAGGAGATGTTATTCCTGAGGTTGTGTGTGTTGTTGCTGCGTTGCGTCCAAGTGATGCTATCGTTTTTAATATGCCAAAAAAATGTCCTGTCTGTGGATCAGCTGTTTTGCAAGAGTCCGATAAGTCTATCTATCGTTGTTCTGGTGGATTATACTGCTCTGCACAAAAACATCGCGCGTTGGCACACTTTGTAAGCAAGAAAGCAATGAATATCAATGGGTTGGGGTCAAGATTATTGGAGCAATTAATCCAAGCAAACCTGATTAATCATCCAGATGATTTGTATCAATTGCAGTATGAACAGGTCTTATCGTGTGAGCATTTAGCAGAAAAGTCAGCCAATAATTTATTAGAAGCAATTGAAAAAAGCAAAAAAACGACGTTAGCACGCTTTATTTTTGCATTAGGGATTCCAGAGGTCGGGGAGGTCACAGCACACTCTTTGGCACAAAATTTCTTAACCATTGATGCACTCATGCAAGCATCTGAAATAGCGTTACAACAAGTCAATGATGTGGGTATTGTTGTTGCAATGAATGTTAAGCGTTTTTTTGAGCAAAAACACAATCAAAATGTGATAGCAGCATTAGTGGCATCAGGTATTTATTGGGACGATGTTGTACCAACTGTTTCTGTGAGTTGTAATTTGTTTACAGGTAAGACTGTGGTATTAACAGGTGTTCTTTCATCTATGTCTCGTGATGAAGCAAAGCTAGCGTTAACATTAGCAGGTGCAAAAGTTACTAATAGCGTATCGGCAAAAACACATCTTGTTATTGCAGGAGAGAATGCGGGAAGCAAAGCAGATAAAGCAGAATCTTTAGGGATTCCTATTTGGCAAGAGTCTGACTTCTTAAGCGCATTAACGACAATTAATTCTCTTAACACTTAAAGAGTAAATGATGATAAAAGACTACTTAATTATTGGTGCAGGACTTTCTGGATTAACGACAGCTTATTATCTTAAGCAAGCGGGATTTTCAGTACAAATTGTCGAGGCAAAGGCAACTGTTGGCGGGCGAATTCAAACAGTTAATGATGGCGAATGGCAGGTTGATATTGGTGCAAATACAGCATTATTGTCATCACAGTCATTAGAGTTGCTGATTGATGAGCTCGGTATTCGTGATCAGGTGTTGGTAGCGAATGATGCTGCCAAAAAACGATTTGTTGTGCGTGATAATAAATTGTGGGCATTGCCTAGCTCACTGAGTAGCTTTTTAACAACCCCTATTGTTAGCCCGTTAGCCAAGTTAACGTTATTACTAGAACCTTTTCGTGCTCGTGCCAATCATGAAGAATCGATTGCTGATTTTGTTGCCAGACGCTTGGGTAAAGAATGGCGAGATTGGGTACTCGATCCTTTTATTTCGGGAATTTTTGCTGGCAATCCTGAACGAATTTCAGCACAAGCCGCTTTTCATCGTATTTGGTTATTAGAAAAAGATCATGGCTCTTTATTTAGCGGCATGATTTCTCGAATGAAAAAACGCAAAGCAGCGCGATTAGCAGGAGAATATGTTGCATCAAATAATATGATTAGTTTCAAAAAGGGAATGTCTACGCTAATAAATGCACTATCCCAGAAGCTAGCTGATGATATAACCCTAAATACCCCCATTACTCAATTCACAGCGATAGAGTCGGGTGGTTGGCAAGCGAGTACGAGCGATGGGATAACCTATTTAGCAAAAAAAGTAATCATTACCCTTGATGCACCAGATGCAGCAACACTATTACAGCACGTATCGCTTCGTGCTGCTAATCTGTTAAAAAGCATTGAATCTCCTCCTTTGGCTGTTATTGCATTAGGATTTGACGAGAAGCAAATAACACATCCTTTAGATGGTTTTGGTTGTTTAATTCCTCGCTCATTAGGGATTGCAACCTTGGGAGCTATTTTTTCATCTCGTATTTTTTCAAATAGAGCACCCGATGGAAAGGTATTGTTAAGTTGCTTTTTGGGTGGTAGTCGTAATCCGATTATTGCTAATTATTCAGAAGAGGAAATGGTTCAACAGGTAGTTAAAGACTTAATGCCTTTACTTGGTATCACAGGACAACCAGAGTTTACTAAGGTTAAACTTTGGAAGCATGCCATTGCGCAATACCACCTAGGTCATTTTGAAAAAATAGGACAAATACGTCAGGCATTAGCTGAAGATTGTCCTAATATTATTACCCGTGCTAATTGGCATGAGGGTATCTCAATTCCTGATGTCGTTGCCAATAGCGAAAGCTTTGCGCGCCAGCAGAAGATTATTTCACAGGTAGGATTATGATAGAAAACAATCAGTTAGAAAAAGTTGTTGATGAAAATGGGTATAGTGAACCCAGTCGATCAATGCAAAAGCGCGAAGCTCAAGCACAAAATGATGTTGTGCTTGAGCTCTTAAAGTTAGGTAAAGTGCAGCTTAAAAAATTTACTTTTTTTGATGAAGAATTTATTAATGGCGTGATGACAATGAAAAAAATGTCATTTGGACCACATTATCGTCGTCAGCGTAGTTATTTAGGAAAGCGTATTCGTCAAGAAGATTGGTACGAGCAGATACAGCATATGTTGGGAATGGTTAATGGTGATTCTAAACAAGCGGTTGCTATTCAACATCGTTGTGAGCAATGGCGTGATCGTCTTATTGAAGGCGGTGATGCAATGCTAGGAGAGTTATTAATTGTTTTTCCTCATGCTGATCGTCAAGAGTTTAAACAAAGTATTCGGCTAGCTAAACAAGAAAAAGAGCAAGCAAAACCGCCAAAGCACAGCAGAATTTTATTTCAAATGCTTAAAGCATTGCATGAGCAACCACATATTCAAGCAGATTATGATGAGCAACAAAACGTTAAAGAAGTGCTAGAAGACCTTGAGCGGGACTAGTGGTGTTGGTATAATATGGAGCGATAATGTAGATTATCGCTCGCTATTAATTGATATATGAATCCTGCGCAATTATATGTATTATCTTTAGGCTCAAAAACAAGCCGTGATGG
>CAMCGI010000062.1 GCA_945874205.1 Francisella tularensis subsp. holarctica | reverse complement strand
TAATAATATTTTTCGGATCAAATAAAACCTGACCCCCTTGATTGTTTTGAATTGTGCCACGATAGGTCAGTTTATCGCCACTCGATATCTCAACCAGTCCACCTTTGCCTTGGCTGCCGCCTTTGGCATTGATGTTAGCGGCAACGTAGGTATTTTTATCCGACCATAAAATAGCAGTACCACCTTTTCCAGTGGGGTTGGTTGCGGCAACACTGATATGGGTATCTTTGTCAGCAATAAAGGTTTGGGCATTGGGTAGCTCATGGACGGTTAGATCTTTGCCGCCTTGATACTCGCCTCCGACACGGATTTGTCCGCCTTGGCTTTGACCTTCGGCATTAATCGTTGCGCCAACAAGTTTGGTCTCTGGTGCGCTAATATCAATTTTGCCGCCTGTTTCGCCAATGGCTGTAATCGTGCCAGAAATCTGTGCTGTTTGTGTGCCTTTGAGCAAAATACGACCACCTTCACTCACTGCGCTGTCGGCAGAAATAGTGCCTGTGTTGTGCACAATTGCCCCCACAATACCGACTTTACCTGCCTCGCTGATAATACTACCGACGTTTTGAGCCGTACCATTGCCTGCGACAGTAACAGCAACTTGCACCCCTGGTGTTGCTGTGTCGGTTAATAATATCTGTGTCCCCGCTGCTAACACTGTGCTGCCATTGGGCGTGATAATCGTGCCTTGGTTACTGACATTCTGTCCTACCAATAACACCTGACCTCCCTGTGGTGTGGTAATGGTGCCTTGGTTTGTAACACCCGTAAGTAGCGTATTATTAGCAGCGTCAAACTGTTGCTTTCCTGCCAAATAATGTGCATCGGTGATATTGAGTGTACTCGCAACCAAACCACCCACATTAATGTTGGCATTAGGACCCACAAGCACACCAGCAGGATTGATGAGATAAACGCTACCATTTGAACTGAGTGTACCCATGATTTGGCTTGGGTTATCACTCATCACGCGATTGAGTACCGATGAACTGGCATTAGGCTGAATAAATCGTGTCGTTTCAGCTGCCTGAATATTGAATTGTTGCCAGTTTAATATGGCTTGATTGCTATTGGTGATATTAAGCACGTTCCCAGCTTGTGTCGCTGTCGCACTGCCAGCAACCACATTCATACCCGTTGGATTCGCTTGTACCACACTACTCACTAATAATAGTGCTGTGGCAATGGGGGTGAGCGTAGGGCAGGTATAGCGAGTTTTCATAGCATTATCCTCATCAAAACTTGTAGATTAAGCTAACATGAGCGCGTGTAAATCTACTCAGTTCTGCTTCTCTGCTGTTACTTGTGCCATCGGCATTGGTTAACGATAAGTTCGTTACATTGCCATAATCAGCACGTAAGATTAAATTGGTTTCGTAGTTATATCTTGCACCGATACCAACGCTTGTCGCGTTGACTTTAGCCACAGTGCCACTGTTTAGCGTAGGATTAATATTATCTCCCGTCACAGTGTCAACAAAAGCGAGCAGTCGCATATTGCCTTTATTTTTTCCTAGCCAGTCCGCTAAATCGGGTGTATACAACTCTGCAGTGCTAGCAATTCCTTCGTCTGCAGAAAGGTCGCGCTCATACATCCCACGCAAACTGCTCGCGCCACTCAAGCCGAGTTGTTCGACAGCGTATAATGCGGTATCCGCTTTTTGTATATTAGTGGCAAGGCGCACTTGCCATTGCGAGTCTAAAAAGGCACTAAAATATTCGGCACTAGCGCGTAAAACAGTAAAATCAGCATTGGCACTGGTACGCTGATTATTTGTAACCAGTTGACTATTGATTCGCTCTTGTGATCCATCGCCATTGTCGGGTAAGTTTTTAGATATGCCTAATGATAAATTTGTCATGCTACCAATCGAAGTGCGTGTGGCACTGTAAGTAATACCAATAGGGCGCACTTGCAATAAACTGCCTTGTGTATTCGTGCCCATTGTAATTTGTGTATCAATGAGTTTGTTGTCTAAACTTGCGATTAATCGATGCGACCATTCCCCTGCACGAGGGAGATGCTGCGTGTAACGTGCAGATAAGTTCGTACTACGACCAATGATATTAATATTGCCTAAGCTTTGCAGGTTAGAAGCGACCGTTAAATCACTATCGCTTTTGGCTACTACCAAATCTAAACTCGAATTGGTTTTAAAAAATGGAATACGATAACCTGCCGAAATAACTTTTATTTTATCGGAAAGCTCAGGTGAGGTCATATAGCTAATCGTTCCAACATGCTCTTTTCCCCAAAGATTCGCGTGTTGAATAGAAGCACCTATTTTATGTTCTCCAGCAATGGGTTTGCCACTATTATCAGCTGTTAAAATAATGCCGACTGGGTTTTCTTCACGTACTTTAATGGTGGCATTGATAGTGTCTTCTTTGTCACCTGCGCCCATAATGACTTCAATTTTTTTAGCAGGATTTTCATTGACTAATTGAATGTTATTAGAAATGGCACGTGTATTAGGTGATTTTCCAACTTCAAGTGTTGGCAGACTAGCAAGGATGCTATCACGATCAAAATGCTCGGTAAACTCTGTCACAATATTAGCGAGTTTATTTTCAGTTACATTAAGTTGAACAAATCCTGATGTCACATCTTGTTCGGGCGCATAGACTTGTACTGCACCGTAACCTGCTTTTCGATACGCATTTTCTATTGCTTCTAATGCTTTTTGTATATCACCATAAACGCGTGAACTTCCTGTAAAAGGGCGCGTGAGCTCTGCGATTGCTTCGTTAGAAACGAGCGTATTGCCTTGGATTAAAAATTGATTAATCGGAAAATGTAGTGTTTCTGCTTGAGCAGAAGACAAAAGCAGTAGACTTAGCAAAAAGCTGATTAATTTTATTGAATAGCGCACTCAGTATCTCCTGATTTACCAACACCCTTGCCTTTGCTATTGTTTTGGCTAATTGACGGAGGCATTGTCACTTGTACTCCTTGAGTGGGAGGAACAAGTGTGGGGGCGGTGTAAGCATTTTTTACATAGCCAAATTGTCCAGAACCAATATTCATTGTGCCTGCACCGTTCGTTAGGCTAATAGCACCCTCTACTACGTCAGCATGCAAGCCATTGGCAGGTATATTGCCCGATGGGGTTGGTATATTGGCACAATTGTCTTGGCAAAATAGTAATCCTAAATGTGTGCCGCGAATACCAATAGTAGCAGTTGGCGTGCCAATTTTAACGGAGTCAGGATTGTTTTTACCAATCAAGCCCGTGACAGCACGCATTCCACCTTTGATCAGCTCCATACTGCTATTGTTTTGTTGCATTTCATTTGCTTGATAGTGATGCTGATTGAGCTTAAATTCTGTTTCTGGACGTAAAACAATTTCGGCATTGTCTGTTAGTTTAAGTCGTGCGTAAGTATCTTCTTCTGTACGCAAAGTATCACCCTCTAATACAGGAGAGTTAACACTAAGAATTTTCTGACTACCATCTAATCGATCAGCAATTAATACGCCAGATAAATGGGTAACTTTACCTGCTTCACTTGCCCAACTATTCGATAAGCTCACAAGTAGTGCTAATAAAGTAAGTAATTGTAGCATCGTGTTATATCTCAATAATTTGATTATTAAATAACAAACTAATTTTAAATGAGCTAGCATGTAAAATCAATTCTCTAATAATGGTTTCGCTTTGATTCGGTTTAAGGTGCATGACATAAATAGGAACATCTTGTTTTAATTTAGAAAGCTCATTAATTAACATATTAGGTGAAAGATGTTTTGAAATAAGAGCCAACTGATTTTCTGAGTCACTAAAAGCAGCCTCGATTGCTAATCCTTTTAGCTTTGGAATGGCATTAAGTGTGTGCCAGAAATCATCTTGAATAGAGGTGTCACCACAAATAACATAGCTGTTGCCAGTTTTGCTAGTCAGTTGATAGGCGATCGTGGGGATAGTGTGCACAACAGGGATGGCGGTAATACTACAATGATCATTCAGGCAAAGACATTCGTTATCAGCAATTTCTTGATAAACAATAAAAGGGTGCTTTGGTGAAGGGATCACACTAAAATCTGGCCAGATCGCGTTATTAAAAATATGTGCTTTTAATAAATTAATGGTTGCTCTGTTCGCAACAATCGTAACAGGCTTTTTACGATGAGTAATCGTAGTATCAATCAATAGTGGTAAACAGGCAATATGATCCATATGCGCATGACTAATAAAAATATGATCGATATCCGCCATTTCAGCAACACTAAGTTCACCAACGCCAGTGCCAGCATCGATTAATACATTGTGATTTACCATATAGCTGCTGGTATGAAATCCTAATCCAATGCCGCCACTGCAGCCTAATACTCGAATACGCATAAGTTTCTCTGTTATTTTGTCGTAAAGGTAAATACGCCATCCCAATCTTTAGGGGGAGGTTCGCTTTTAAAATGGGCGATACGTTCACAGTATAACCCATATACTTTGCGTTCTGGATGGGCTAAGTTAAGTGCGTATAATTTAGACTCAGCACTATCCCAATCTTGATTTCGATAAGCAGTAAGCACTTGATCGAATTGTTCTAGTTCAATGCGTTGTTCTGGCGTAATGGCAGTTAATAAGCCGATGGGTTCATAAATTGTGATGGGTAGATCTTTACCTTTAACACGCACTTTATCTAATTCCCGATAAGCATAATCAGGTGCTGCTAATTTCGTATTTTCACCAACAATGATACCCACGCCATATTGTTTTGTGATACCTTCTAAGCGTGAGCCTAGATTAACCTCATCTCCCATTACGGTATAAGCCATGCGAAACTCAGAACCCATGTTGCCAACAGTCATAATGCCCGTATTTAAGCCGACACCGATTTTAATTTCTGGCCAACCACGTTGTGCGAAGTCAGTATTAACTTTTTTTAATGCGTTAAGCATTTCTAATCCACAAGCAAGTGCATCTGAAGCGTGATTTTCATTATTAATGGGTGCTCCCCAAAATGCCATGATTGCATCACCCATATATTTATCAATTGTGCCGCGATATTGATGAATGACGCGTGTCATCGGAGTTAGGTAAGCATTCATTAAGTCAGCGAGTTCTTTAGCTGATAATCCTTCTGAAATGGTTGTAAAACCACGTACGTCAGTAAACAGGACAGTAAGTGGTTTACTGTCGCTTTCTAGGCTATAGTTTTCGGGGTTTTGCGCCATTTCGATAACCAACTCGGGCGGAACATATTGCCCAAAACGAGTGGATAATAATTTTTTATTTCTGGATTCAATAAAAAATCCATATGCCATATGTAAAAGATATAAACTAATAACCAGTAATAAAGGTTGTGCGATATTCAACACTAAATTGGCAAATAACCAAAGCCATAAATTAATACCAATAACACTCAGTGTAACGACAATCATCATAACACTTGCCCATAGCGGTGAGGCAGGCAAGAAAAAAATCAACAAAATGCTAATGATAATTAAACTAATCAATTCAGCACCAGTAGCCCATGCAGGACGTTCTTTAATCATACCATCCAAAATACCTGCAATCAGATTGGCATGAATTTCTACTCCAGGATAAACAGATTCAACAGGGGTCGCTCGCAAATCCAGTAATCCGGGTGCGGTTGTGCCAATTAGAATAATTTTCCCTTCGAGTGCCGTATTGTCAATGCGTCCTTGCAAGATGTCCGTTGCAGAAATATAGCGAAAGCTTCCTGTTTTTCCTCGATAAGGAATTAATGCGCGTACTTGTCTATCAACAGGAATTAGTTTGTTGCCAAGACGTAACGCCTCTAAACCACTATAGTTGCTATCAACACCAGCACCCTGTGCAAAAACAGTATCTATAGGAGCTTTAAGGTAGTTTTTGGCAATAGAGAGCGATAAAGACGAATAGTAATTGTCTTCAAAACGAACTAATAATGCCACTTTGCGTACGATGCCGTCATTATCAATTTGAGGATTAAAGTGCCCACCTTGCTTTGCTGCTTTTTGCAAGATAGCTAAATTTGCACCATACCCTGTCGCAGTGCGCACTGGCAAAGGATGATCAAAAGCAAAACTAGGAAAGCTAGGCTTAGGAAGTTGACCACTATTAGGTTGTTTGTCGTTTGTTTCTTTAAAATAATAGCCCATAACCACGCTTCGACCTTTGAGTGCACGTGCAAATGCACCATCATGATCTAGCTCAGTCGTTAGAGTTTGGCGAATATCATCGGGTATTTCTGCAGGTAAATGAGATAAAAGCGCATTGCCTGTTACGTCAGGTTCAGCAAAAACAACGTCAAATCCTAGCGTTGAAATATGGTAAGTGTCAAAGAGTTGATTAACCAGATAAGCCATACGATCTCGTCCCCATGGCCAACGTCCTTCTTCGCTCAGGCTTACTTCGTCGATATCAACAATAACAACGCGCTCATCTATCGTATTGGGCATGGTTAGCTGTATTCTGCTGGCGTAAGCATCATTTTCAAGTCGTGCTAATAGCCCCCATTCTAAAATACCCAATGCTTGCGCTATAAATAGAAGGCTGAGCAATCCAGCGAGCACCTGTTTAAGAGGCAGACGAAAGCGTATTAGGCGCATATAGTTTCCGTTATTCTATCTATGAATGTATTAGTGTTGAATCAAGTTGTGTACGATTCTGATTAGAATCTGGCACTTGCGACATAATTGTCGTCCTTGCTTATAATATTAAGCCAATAATGTTAAAATTATTGGCTTAATAAGCATCTATTTTCGTTACAATGCTCTGCCTACATTGTAAATTATAGTGCTGTTTGTTCTATGCGCCTAAAAAAACGTTTTTCTTTTGTTTTATCTTTATTTTTATTGTTAATGCTTTCATGGCAGCTTGCTCAACTTATGTGGCAATTAATTATGCCAACAGACGTAATTAATGTATTACCGACACCATCACTGTCAGCAATATCATCATCGTCTACTATTACTTTTTTTGGGTTAGCACAAGCAAGTGAGCGAATCACTGTATCTGTTGCAGCAGATGCTAAGTTGTTGCAAAATTGGCAGTTGTTAGGCACGGTATTGGATGGTAAAAACGCATTGGCTTTGGTGCAAATGGGGGAAGGCGTATTGCACTGGGTAAGATTAGGCGATCGGTTAAATAATGGGCTTATGGTGATAGCGGTGTTGCCCAATGAGCTTCAGTTGCTCACAACGCAAGGCGTTCGCTCGCTTTTTTTGTATAATAAGACAACAACAAATGCAGTTGTCGTACCAAATACATCTACAAGTTTAGCTAAAAGCATAGAGACAAACTCAAATTTACAGGCAGTACGTGCGAAGTTGCAACAAAATCCGATGCAAGCAATGCAGCTAATGCAAATGGAACCAGTTTGGTCTAACGGGAAACTACAAGGCTTAAGTTTAAAGCCTCAGGCAGGGCAAGAAACATTGTTTAATCAATTAGGGTTAAAGTCAGGTGATGTATTGGTGGGGTTGAATGGCGAACCTGTGGGGGCGTGGATGAATAAAATGGCGCTGTTGCCTAAGGTGCTTGATAATAGCGGTGCACGAATTAACCTATTGCGCTCGGGCATAGAAACAGAATTAATCGTAAAATGGTAATAAAAATGCACTTAACAACAAATTGTTGTGTCGCTATCGGTGTTTTGCTTTTCAGTAATATGCTATTCGCACAAGAGCCTAGTTCACGTGATGCAGCAATGCAGATTAATTTAAAAGAAGTCGAAATTAATCAGGTTGTCGATGCCGTTGCCCAGATTACAGGTAAAAATTTTGTTATCGACCCACGTGTTAAAGCAAAAGTGAGTTTTACGACTAATAAAAACATGAATCCACAAAAACTCTATCAAACTTTTTTAGCACTATTAAAAGTGCATGGATTTGCTGCGTTAGACAATGGCGATATCGTGGAAATTATTCCTGTCAATGTGGTACGCGATAGAGCGCAACGCGTTACATCAAGTCAGGTAGGAGATGCGGATGAGTGGGTAACTGAAGTCATTTCACTTAAGCATGTGTCTGCTAATAAGTTGGTGTCGTTATTGCGTCCTCTTATTGCTAATGAGGGACATTTAGTCGCTAACCCTGACTCTAATCGGTTAATTGTAACCGATAGAATTGCCAATATTGGGCGATTAAAAGAGGTGATTGCACGTGTTGATGTGCCTTATCAGCACAGTTATGAAGTTGTCTCTTTACAATACTTGGGTGCAGATGAAGCAGTCACTTTACTGAAATCGCTCAACTCTGGTATTGATAGAGAGGTAGGATTAGTGATTGCGCCCGATACACGTGCCAATCGGGTGATTTTATCGGGTGCTGAAGCGCAACGTCTATCGGCTCGTGCTTTACTGGCGCAGCTTGATACGCCTGTACAAAATCAAGGACGGGTACAAGTTATCTATTTGCAATATGCTAAAGCAGTCGATTTAGCTCCTATTTTGCAAAATATTGCAGGAGCAAGCTCAACACTAGCGGCTTCAGAAAACAATAGTAATGATGCAGCTGTACCTGAAGTAGGGCAAGCTCCCATCGCTAAGCCAGTGCTGCGTACTAAAGGTAAAGTTAAGTCAGAAGATGATGTGAGTATCGAGCCTGATGAGCGCATGAATGCTTTGATTATCAGTGCACCGCCACAACTGATTACCACGTTGCGTGAGGTCATTCGTAAATTGGATGTACGTCGTGCGCAGGTAATCATCGAAGCAATTATTGCTGAAGTATCAGAGGATCAAAAAGAGCAGTTTGGTGCGAGCTGGGTTGCGAGTGGTGCTAATGGTGCTGCTGTAATGAGTCTTGATTCTACGCTTTCTAATATAGCAGCAGGAGCGGCTACTGGAACAGCAGGTGGTGTAGTCGGTTCGCTCAGTGGTAGTGGTATCACTGCTATGGCAGGCGAAAGTTATGGTAGTGATAAGGGGTGGGGTGCATTTTTGCAAGCGTTAAAGGCGAATGCAGGCAGCAATATTTTATCAACGCCAACCTTAGTCACGATGGATAATGAAGAAGCCAGTATGATTGTTGGGCAAGAAGTGCCCTTTAGTACAGGAAGTTATTCGAGTACAGGTATGGCTGGTGCAACAACAGGAACGATCGGTAGTCCTTTTCAGACAATTAAGCGTCAGGATGTGGGGTTAAAATTAAAAGTTAAGCCTCAGATTAATGAGGGTGATAGTATTCGTTTGGAAATTGAGCAGTCTGTATCGAGCTTAGTGCCCAATTCTCGACAAACACTAGGTGCTGTTGACTTAGTTACCTCTAAACGAGAAATTAAAACAAATGTTTTGGTTAATGATGGGAACGTCGTTGTTTTGGGTGGGTTGATTGATGAAAGCGAAACCGAATCATTGTCTAAAGTACCTGGACTTGGCGATATTCCGATTTTTGGTAATTTATTTTCGTATAAAGAAAATAAAATAGCACGTCGTAATTTAATGGTGTTTTTACGCCCCCATATTTTGCGAGATGATAAATTATCAACAGCATATGCAGGTGCTAAATATAAGGGTATAGTAGAGCAATCGCGTGGATTGGCAGCACGAAAACAATCACAAGATAGAGAGATTGTCGCCCCTACTTTACCCGATGACATTAATCAACTACTCATTTTGCCGCCAGTTTTTGATCGTCCGATAAGTGATGCAACTTCCGCTCCAATGCCAGATACGGGTGCTGTTCGTGTTGAGCCAATGAGACAGCAATAAAGATGAGTGTCATCCGATTTCCTTATCACTTTGCACAAGGGCAAGGTGTATTAGCCATTAATGAGGTCGAAGGGCTGGTGTTAATGCTACGCGCTAATGCAACGCCAGAGACTTTAGTTGAGGCTTTGCGTGTGTGTGACGGTAACAAACCAGTCATTAAGGTTGTTAGTGATGCTATTTATAATCAAGCCGTTTCTCGTGTCTATGCTGATG